>JAQCBC010000105.1 GCA_027621615.1 bacterium | reverse complement strand
GATTGAATCGGTGCATGCGTCGAAGATTCGGCCCGCGATACTTCGCTATTCGGATACGGCGATGGTGGTGGAGGGACCCATTCCTGGGCTGGGTGTTCGGATGGTGGATCGGACCCCGATTGTGTCTGAAGCTATTGCGGTGGATGCGGGTCGGTTGGGTCAGGTGATTGCAACGGAACAAACCCAGGGGCGAAACCCGATGGCGTTTATCGATCCGGATGCCGCAGAAGTGGTCAGCCTTGTGAATGATTGGCAGGCCTCGGGGTATGTGCAGACCGGGATGACAGAGTCCGAGATTATGACCGCAGTACATCGGTATGTGGCGGATAAAATACAGTATCAATCGGATGTGGGGGACCAGTGGCAGACGGTTGCGCAAACGCTGGCTCGGGGCGCGGGTGACTGTGAAGACATGGCCATTTTGGTGGCCTCGCTGACTGCCCGTGCGTTGCATGCGGTAGGGATGGATGCTGTCGCGGCAACGGTCCGGCTCGAAGCGGGGTTGATGGCGGATGGCTCGGTGGGGCATATGGTTGCCCGTGTGGGGGAGCAGTGGGTGGTGGATGCCACACAGGCGGTGGCGATTCAGGATCGCGCTGCGGTTGCCATGGATAGCGTGTATGTGCTGGGTATGAACGGCGTTCAACAAACGGGCCGGTTGGACCAGGTGGCGTTGCTGAAACGAGTGGGAACGGCGGTAAGTGAGATCGAATTTGATAAAATATTGGGATGGGATGCTGATCTATATTCTACTCAAAACAACAATTATAAATCATATTTGGAGGCATATAATGAAATTAGCCCAGACGATTCAATAAGAACAGCATATGAATCTGTGGAGACAAAAATAACTTTGAAATTTTTGGATGATGACGCTTATGATGTGAATCATCACTGGCAGAAACCTGATGGTTATAATAAAAATGATTATGTTTTTGACTTTGAAAGTGAGGAACATAGTCCGTTTCAGGCTCTACGGGAAGAGGCTGCACATTATAATTTAACCAAACCACATTTGTTGGGCTTGGATATGGGTGAAGCGTATTATATTGGGGGGAATAGACTTTTGACAAAGTTGGAAGTAGCTAGACTTACTATACAGGAAGATCTTTCATTAACATTAGGCGAAGTCGGCAGTTCCACTGAAAAAGTGCTTATGTTTAGGTATTATATGCCAGATTATGTAGGCCTAGATGATGACGTAGGCCGAATGCAGACTAAATTAAATGAAAAAATTTCTGAACTTGGCTCAATTAAGTCAGTAATTGTAATGCCAAAAATGAACCAGCCGGGTGGGGGATTTGATGGTAAGGATTCATTGTTTTATGCGACATTTATATTTGGATTGGATAATGTTGATTATCTAAAATCCATCAAAGATGACTATGCATTAAATGAGGCTCAATTTAATAGTCGAAAAGAATTATTAAAACAGATGAAAACCACGGGAGTTATTAATGATTTTAATGATTTGGGCATTAGTATTGAACAGATCAAAGAATTTTTACTTAAAAGAATACCTAGCAATAATAAGTTGAGTCACCTGATCAATGGTGATGGCAGTTTAAAAATCAAACTTAATTCATCAAATAAAAATATTTTTCAGGAATATCATCCCAATTTAGTCAACAACTTGCCCCACAATTTATACGATTCGTATGAAAAAATGATGAGTTATGCATTGCAGGGTGTTGAACCGGATGAATATGACCCAACAATTGATGTCATTAATCAGCTATATAGTATAACTGGTGGTGAAGCAAAAACTCTAAAAAATTATATCCTGGGAGTCAAAAAGTATAGTCTTGATTATTCAGACAATCCGTATGAGATTGTTAAAAAGTTGCATCACAATGACATCTTTAGATCAGAATTAGATAATGGATTAAAGCAGAATGGTCTAGACTTAGACTATACTGCGAGTAGTATAAGCAGAGCTGCGGTATTTGCAAAATTTGGAGATACAACTATAAGTGGTAATGGTGAAATCACAGAAACAGGCTATAAAATATATAAACAACTATCGACTTTGACTAGTGCTAATACAGATAAAATCGCAAAGGCTGTTTTTGACCTAGGATGGAATTTAGTCAGAAGTCCCAATCGTAGTGAATTTGTAAAGATGTTAGCAACGATCCTACATGGTAGTGCTGATGCTTTAAATGCAGTTTTTATTCAGGGTACCAATAAGATTGCTGATGATGCTGAACATGCTATTTTGAAAGTTGCATTGGAATTAGCGAAGACAAAAACAAACTCAAGTCCATATGAGTACGATAAGATTAAGGCGATAATGGAATTGATGGTTGAAATTGTTGACAGCTTGTCAGCCGAGTCTTTCGAAAAAGCATTAAATTTTAATAGTCTGGATGATAACAATCAATACAGCAATGATAGGGATGCAATTTGGCCATTCTTTTTTAAACGCCTAAATTCGATGAAACCAAATGGTATTACAATACTTGAAGTAACTAAAGCAAGCCTTCAAACACAGATTGCCGGATATGTGTCCTCGGTGTATGATAGCGATAGCTTGTATTACAGTGTTGGCGCTGTTGATTATCATTTCTCAGTATTGCAATCCCAAGATTTTATAGACGCTCTTAACAGTATTTCTGACGATGACTCAGTTCAGCAACGTTTGTCAACGTTAGGCAGTATCTCTAATCTGTTGCTTAACAGTAATACTGCTGTTCGGAGTGATTTAATAATTAGTCAAGATGAAGGTGTTTTTGGTTCATCTGATATTTTAAAGATAAGGGCCTTAGCCAATTCTCAGAACTTTGAAATAAGTCAAGTAAACGCTAAAAAAGCTATTTTTTTGGGCGCGTTTAGATATTTGACCGATGATAATTCTTCACTACTATCTCAACTTAGCGAATTGCAAATAAATTCTCTTATTGATGACAGTATTGATTCTGTAAGATCGATATCTGGTCTAACCAGCACCCAGTGGGACGCTGTCGGCGTGGACGATGCCTTCAAGCAATTATTCCTCGATTATATTTCAGCAATAATACATGAATTTAAATTTTCATTGACAGACTTTGGTGATAGTTTTGAATCAGGCGTTGGCCTATCGGACATTAGTAACTATTTAAACAGTGTCGTTCCAGGTGTTATTAGCAATACCGCTACGGGTCAGTTCGACTATGCAGGAACTGTTTTTTTGAGCAATGATGTTATTGATACTTTAAATTTTGTATGGACGGGAAGAACAACAGAAATCAGTGATCCATCAATTGCAAATTTACTAGATGCTCAATTGTTTTCAAAAGGGGATGGGGGTCAATACAGTTTAACAGAAGCGGGGAGAGTCTTTGGTGCAGCACTAGTGGCTTCAGACAATAGCTTTGATTTCAAAAAAATCACTTACTCCGAAACTAGCGATGTAGGCACGGTAAGCGCTCTTAGTGTATGGAATTCCATTGAGGATAAATCAATTTTAGATGAACAATTCTTTGATAAATACTTTTTTACTATTGGGGATACTATCATTCAAAAAGGAGAGATAGACAATTCTGAGCTAGAAATTTTGAGTGAATCGGTGCGGTCTTTTGTAAATGATATCAATGAAAACAACGAAAATGTTTTTACAACAGGTCAAAAAAGCGGTTTTCTAAACGCGTATGATGCAACTAAGGATTTGCAATTAATTAAAAATGATGTGGATCCTGTACAGTTTAAAAGTCACCTTAAAATCAGAAGCTTAACAGATGAAAA
>JAQCBC010000104.1 GCA_027621615.1 bacterium | reverse complement strand
AATGATATGGTGACTCCTGAAGCCGTGGTTCGAACGGCAAAAAAAATTGGCATTGGGGCTGACTTAAAGCCTGTGTTGTCGTTACCATTGGGGGCGTTTGAGGTTACAATGATTGATTTGGCAACCGCTTACGGGGTGTTTGCCAACAATGGGATTCGGGTTGAGCCGGTATCTATTTTGAGTATTGAGGATCGAAACGGTACGGTATTGTACAAACACCAGCATCAAGAAAAAGTTGTGTATTCGCGCAAGCTCGTGTTGGCGCTGGTGGATATGATGACAGGCGTTTTGAATTATGGAACGGGTCGCAATGCGCGTCTACCGCGTCCCATTGCCGGGAAAACAGGGACAACATCCAACTACAAAGACGCCTGGTTTTTTGGGTTTATTCCACAAATGGTTACGGTTGCATGGGTTGGCAATGATGACAACATGCCAATGAATCAGGTTACCGGTGGGTGGATTCCTGCGCTGATGTGGCGTGATTTTATGAAATATTGCGTGCAAGACATTAATCCTCAGCGATTCCCCAGTCCCGAAGGCGTTGTGTCTGAGCAGGTGAGTTGGGCAACGGGTAAATTAGCTGGCCCTCAATCCAAAATCGTGACAATGGAAAAATACTGGATTGGTCGTGAGCCCAAAGAAATTGAAATGGGTACCGTGCCCATGGACGAATCTGCTCCAGTAACGGACTTGTTTGATTTATAAAATTAAGGAGGCAAACACATGGTACATCCGGTCATTATTATTGGTTCAGGCCCTGCGGGGCACACAGCGGCTATTTATGCCGCACGTGCGGCGCTAGCGCCCGTGATGTTTGAAGGGCTCATGGCGGGTGGGGTGGCTGCTGGGGGGCAGTTGACGACAACCACCGATGTTGAGAATTTTCCCGGATTTCCGGATGGCATTTTAGGCCCGGAGTTGATGGATCGCATGCGCCAACAGTCCATTGCCTGCGGAACCGATATTCGGACCGAAACCGTGGACCGTGTTGATATGAGCCAACGACCCTTTGCGGTGCATGTGGGTGACGCCGTCTACCATGCGGAGACGTTAATTTTAGCCACAGGGGCTACGGCCCGTCGGTTGCATGTGGCTGGGGAAGAGACTTACTGGCAGCGGGGCATGTCGGCCTGTGCGGTGTGTGATGGGGCCCTGCCGTTATTTCGCAATAAGCACCTGTTGGTGATTGGGGGTGGGGACTCCGCTGTTGAAGAGGCGGCCTACTTAACCAAGTTTGCGAGTCAAGTCACGATGATTGTTCGAAAAGATCACTTGCGAGCGTCTCAAGTCATGCAACGCCGCGCGGAAAGCAATGACAAAATTACCATTCGGTACAATGCTGAATTGCATGCGGTTCGTGGCAATGAGCAGGTCCTAACCGAAGCGGATTTAATGGGTCCGGATGGCACTATTGAAACCGTGGCAACATCGGGTATTTTCTATGCGATTGGTCATGAGCCCAATACGGCTTTTTTAGAGGGCCAAGTGGCGTTGCATGACAATGGGTATATTCAAACGCCGCATGCGCCGTCTATGGCCACGTCGGTGCCGGGGGTCTTCGCCTGTGGGGATGTGCAAGATTTTACGTATCGGCAAGCGATATCGGCTGCGGGTAGTGGGTGTCAGGCCGCGTTGGATGCGGAACGGTTTTTGAATCACTAAATGCCATCGGCGTTTCAACTGGTTTCTGATTATCGGCCAGCCGGGGACCAGCCGGACGCGATTGACCGATTAACGGCAGGGTTAAACGCAGGCAAAGACAATCAAGTATTATTGGGGGTTACGGGTAGTGGGAAAACCTTTACCATTGCCAACGTGATTGCCAATGTGAATCGACCGGCGTTGGTCTTGGCGCATAATAAAACATTGGCGGCACAATTGTGTTCGGAATTTCGGTCGTTTTTTCCCAACAATGTGGTGGACTATTTTATCTCCTATTATGATTATTATCAGCCAGAAGCATATATCGCAGCGCGGGATATTTATATCGAAAAAGAGGCCCAAATTAACGAAGAAATTGAACGGTTGCGCCACCACGCGACGCGGTCTTTGTTTTTGCGCAAGGACGTGATTATTGTCGCTTCGGTGTCCTGTATTTATGGCTTGGGGTCTCCCAAGGCGTACTATGATGCGGTGGTGTCGGTTCGGTTGAATCACGAGTATGATCGCTCTGCATTTTTAACGACGCTGCATGAGTTGCATTACGAACGCAATGATATTCAACTGAGCCCGGGGGCTTATCGGGTGCGGGGTGAGGTGATCGAGCTGTTTCCCAGTTGGGATGAGGCAACGATTCGGTTTGAGTTTTTTGGCGATACGCTTGAGGGCATTAGTCGCTGCCATTCGGTGTCGGGCGAGGTGTTAAATAATTTGTCAGAAGTGTCTATTTTTCCAGCTACGCACTATGTTGTCGAGGATGATTTAAGCCCGGCCATTGGCCGAATTAAAACCGAATTAGCGGCTCGGATTAAGGAACTCAATCAGCAAGGATTAGAACTGGAGGCCAAGCGATTGGAAAAGCGAACGCGCTATGATATCGCGATGATGCGGGAGTTGGGGTATTGCAAAGGCATTGAGAACTATTCGCGTGTGATTGAAAATCGTGCGCCGGGAAGTCCACCGGATGTTTTGCTCGACTTTTTTCCCGATGATTTTATTACCATCGTGGATGAATCCCATGTGACAATGCCCCAGATTCGAGGCATGTATCGTGGGGATCGAAGTCGAAAAGAATCGTTGGTATCGCACGGGTTTCGATTGCCATCGGCGTTTGATAATAGACCATTAACATTTGAAGAATTTGAAAGCCGAAAAAAGCAGACCATATACGTCTCAGCGACACCGGGCCCCTATGAGCTGGATCAATGCGTGTGGCCTGAGAGCATTACAGAGCCATCGGTGAGTGTGGCTTGGCAAAGTCAGGATGTGGTGGAGCAGGTGATTCGCCCGACGGGTTTGGTGGATCCGGTGATTACCATTCGCCCGATTCAAGGCCAAGTATCGGATTTAATTGAAGAAACACGCCAACGGGTGGCGGTGGATGAGCGGGTCTTGGTGACGACACTAACAAAAAAGTCATCGGAAGAATTAACGGACTATTTGGTTAATGCTGGCTTTAGAGTGCGGTATTTGCATTCGGATATTGATGCGTTGGAGCGCATTGATATTTTGCATGATTTGCGGGTGGGTATTTTTGATGTGTTGGTTGGTGTGAACTTGTTGCGAGAGGGGTTGGACTTGCCGGAGGTATCGTTGGTAGCGATTTTGGATGCAGATAAAGAAGGTTTTTTGCGCAATGAGCGATCGTTAATTCAAACGATGGGACGGGCTGCTCGGAATCAAAACGGGACGGTTATTTTGTATGCGGATAAGCTGACGAAGTCTATTCAAGGTGCGCAGCGTGAAACCCAACGGCGGCGGGATAAGCAATTGGCATACAACAAGACGCACGGCATTGTGCCTAAAACGGTAACGCGTAAAGTTCGGGATATTCGCGAGGCGGATCGCGAAGCGGTCAAAGAGGCCGTTCAAGCGGTGGCTAAGCCGGATGCTGAAATGCCGTTGCCGGATTTAATTCAAGAGCTGACTCAAAAAATGGAAGCGGCTGCCGCAGAACTTAATTTTGAAGTGGCCGCTGTTTTGCGGGATCAGATTGAAAGGTTGAAGAAGGCATAGTAAACTAAACATGGTTGGTTTTAAAAATATCAAGCAGTCAACATAGGGATTGCTTAATTAACATATA
>JAQCBC010000103.1 GCA_027621615.1 bacterium | reverse complement strand
GGTCCGTCCCGTTTTGGGGGTGACCAATAAAATGGATTTGGTGGAGGTTCGATACAGGCATTGGCAATGGGTTTCAGCGTCTTTGGCATCCGGGTGCGCTTGGGCAATCATTTTGTAATGACTACGGCCACGGACACGCCGTAGGGGTTCCGCAATAACAAATTCATCGGTGTGAACTCGGCCATGCACCGCTGCAATGTAGCGCTTCACCACGGACCGGGCTTTAAATTGGGCGCTCAGTATGGCATGGCTGGTGGCATGCTTGGCCACGACTAAGAGCCCACTGGTATCGCAGTCTAGCCGATGCACAATGCCTGGGCGTGAGGAGTCAAACGCTGTGATGTCTAAGGCATCCCCCCAGCAGTGGACCAGGGCATCGGATACCGAGGGCAGGATTTCCCGCCGGGATGCCGGATGCGTCAACATACCGGCGGGCTTATTTAAAACAGCGAGGTCCCCATCTTCGTATAAAAAATCCAGGCTCATGCCTGTCTCAGGCTCCGATAAATGAGCAACCCAATGCCCACGGTAATGCAGATATCGGCAATATTAAACACCGGAAACCGGCCGATTGAAATAAAATCAATCACAAACCCATGGATCATACGGTCCAACAAATTGCCCAACGCCCCAATAATTAACAATCGACTACCCAGTGGGGAGGGACTTTCCCAACGGTCAACATGAAAGGTAGCCATAAAATACAGGCTAAACAGACTCGCGATACCCACCAACCACGGGGTTTGTCCAGCAAAAAAGCCATAGGCGGCCCCGCGATTGTACACCAACTGCAGGGCAAGCCCCGGCATCAGATTTATGGGTGTATAGGCGGGTAAAAGCGCCAAGCACAGGTATTTGGTGAGTTGGTCCATACCAATGCCCAGACCCAGGGCGGCATAATGCCAGGTCCATCGGCTAAAGCTGTGGGCTAGAGTAGACACAACTGGGCCCACGATTGGAGCGTCTGAATAAATAGCCAGCCAACCCCAATACCAATGCCCTGAACTAGCCCCAAACACAAGCGATAGACAATGGGCAGTACGGTACTGGGGGATGGGGTTTGAGCCTGACGGGCAACAGGGGTAATTAAATGCCGTTTGGTTGTGTGCAAAGTCTCAATCGTATGCGCTAAGTTTTTGGACATGATTGGATGGCCGAAATACTGGGTAATGGGTGTCCCTCAAGAACGGCTAAACATGCCCCGCCACCGGTTGAAATGTGACTGATGGCTGTGGTGTCGATGTCAAAATCATGGATGGCTTGAACAGAGTCCCCACCGCCAACAACACTGGTGCCGGTATTGCGGGCAACGGCTTCAGCGATGGCGCGCGTGCCGGATGAAAACAACGGTGTTTCAAAGGCACCCAACGGACCGTTCCAAATAATAATTTTTGCATCGGCCACCCAGCGTTCAATGAATTCAACACTGGTGGGGCCAATATCCAAGCCCATCTGCCCATTGGGTAGTGCCGTTGCAGGGTAGGTGTCGGCGGTTTCAGCTTTGAATCCAGTTGCACACACCACATCTTGGGCGATATACAGTTCGGTGGGGCTATCAGCAGCAGCGGCTAAAAATGCGTTTGCAGTATCCAGCAAATCGGGCTCATATAGCGAGTTGCCAATGGCTATGCCCTGAGACTTGAGTAGGGTGAACATCATGGCGCCCCCAACAACCAATTGATCCACACGCCCCAATAAGTTTTGAAGCACGCCTAATTTTGTGGAAATTTTAGCGCCTCCAATAATGGCTAATTTGGGAGTATCGGGTTGACTCAGGGTGGCATTGAGGTAATTGAGTTCAGTTTCGACTAAAAACCCAATGCAGCTGGGTAAATGCTGGGTAATGCCGGCGGTTGATGCATGGGCCCGGTGCGCCACACCAAAGGCATCAAATACAAACCGATCCCCCAAATTGGCCAATATGCGTGCAAATTCAGGGTCGTTGGCGGCTTCTCGTGCATCAAATCGAATGTTTTCTAAAAGCAATACCTGCCCATTGGTCATGGCATTCACCATCGCTACTGTTTCGGGGCTATCAATGGGGGATGGGCAATACTGAACCGCCTGCCCCAACTGCGTGGCTAGTGCTTCTGCAACCGGTAACAATCGATACCGTTTGGATACACCTTTGGGTCGGCCAAGATGAGACATTAAAATAATGCGAGCGCCTTCTTGGATTAAAAACTTTAACGTGGGAAGGGCCTCAATAATACGGGCTTGATCCGCAATGGTACCATTGGATCGCAAGGGAACATTGAAATCCACACGAACCAACACGCGTTGGCCGTTTAATGTACCGGTCCAATTGGATAGCAGGGGAGTCGTTTGTGTCAAAACAACGGCGCTCATGCGCCAGTAATGGATTTGGCTAGATCAACAACACGGTTGGAGTAGCCCCATTCGTTGTCATACCAGGTAACAAGCTTAACCAAATTACCCATGACCATTGTGGATAGACCGTCAATAATGCTGGAATGCGGATTGCCAATAACATCGCACGATACAATCGGCTCTTCTGTGTACTCCATAATGCCGGCTAAATCTCCAGCAGCAGCGGCTTCCAACGTGCTCATAATCGTTTCACGCGAGGGCGCTTGGTTTAGTACCAAGGTCAAGTCAATGACGGACCCATCTTTAACCGGTACCCGCATGGCACCACCATCGAGCTTTCCAGCCAAATCAGGGATAACCAACCCAACAGCCTTGGCGGCCCCAGTTGTTGTGGGAATAATGGATTCCGAGGCGGCGCGTGCCCGACGCAAGTCGCTGTGGGGCAAGTCTAAAATCTTTTGATCATTCGTATACGCATGAACGGTGTTCATGAAACCTTTTTCAATACCAAATGCATGATGAATAACTTTGGCTAAAGGTGCCAAACAGTTCGTGGTGCAGCTGGCATTGGAATAGGCAACGATGTCGGACTTAATTTCGGCATCATTGACGCCCAAGACAATGGTTTGAATACTATCTTTCGCTGGAACCGTTAAAATAACTTTTTTAGCACCGGCTTGAATGTGATCCAAATACCCACCGCGGTCACTCGTGCCTTGTGTAAATATACCGGTTGATTCAATCGCCACATCCACATCGTGGTTGCTCCACGGCAAATTGGCAGGGTTGCGCTCGGCATAGACCGGGATCGAAACACCATCAATCATGATGGCGCTGTTTGTGTGCGAAACGGTTCCCTGAAAGCGGCCATGGACGCTGTCATACTTGAAGAGATGCGCCAATGTTTTGGGGTCGGTTAGATCGTTGATGGCGACAACGGAGACTCCAGGTGTGGCTAATGCCACTTTACATACATTTCGGCCAATTCGGCCAAAGCCATTAATTGCTAGTTTTATTTTTTTATTTCCCATAGTGTATATTATTATACCGAATTATTGGGCTGGTTGTCTATGTGCTCACTGGGTAGATTTGTTGCTTGGGCAGTGACTGCATCGGCCATATAAATTTAGGTCATGACTATGAATTTGAAACGAAGAATTAGCCGTCTTCATGGTTTCAATTAGGGGCTCGGCGGGTGTGGCTTCCATGCAAAATACGGATTTGCAATCGACACAGAAAAAATGGTGGTGTGGCTGGGTATGTATTCGTTCATAATAGGCACCTCCGGTTCGGAGTGTTAGTTCGGTGATGTAGTTTGCAGCCAATAGCTTCTCAATAATGCGGTAAACCGTTGTTTTATTGGGGAAGAGGTTTTTTTTGTTTAAGTAGTCCAGAATATGGTTGACAGACACCGGGTGATGACTGGA
>JAQCBC010000102.1 GCA_027621615.1 bacterium | reverse complement strand
GCAAGGCTTAGAGCCACGGTATTGGCGTTGCCATACGGGTTTCCGTCCATGTCGCCCCGCCATGTTTCTAAATGGTAATACAGGGTATGGGATAAATTGGCAATGGCCGGAAATAAGTCATGCTGATTCAGTTCGGGAAGGGCGGCCAATGTGGCATAGCTGGCCTGAACGGGCGGCAGTTGGGCGTATTGGGCATAGGCTAGGTCATCCAGTGTGCGTAATACATGCTGAAGGCACAAGACTTGTACGACGGTAATGAGTTTTCGCCAATGGGTTAAAATAGCCATTTCATGGTCTTTGATGGCCCGAGACAAATGCCGTTGCTCGGATTCTGCGTGAATGCGGTTTTTCCGATAATTCGGGGTGTAGATAAGCAATAAAATGACGTGCTTTAATTGCTGGTAGGTATTATTTAATGTGGCGCGAATGAGGAGTGTATCGTGGGGGTCTGTCACATGCGCGTAGGTGCGCTTGGTGTGTTCCCAGGTTTGGCACAATTGCTCAAAATCTTGCTTGTGTGAGACCACTAATCCGCGGTCCATGTCCACGGGGTGGGTGGTGAGTACGTCGGTAATTGCCCCGGGAAGTAGGGCCAAGGCATCGGCCAACGGAACGGTGTTTAATAGTGTTTGAATGGCATGGGTTACGGGCGTTGGATCCGTGGCTGGGGTGGGGGTTTCAAGGCTGTGATGCACAAACATGGTAATGTGAAACACATGAATAAAGGCATCAAATTCGTTGGCTGGAATGCCCGTGAGAATTGTGTGGCGATCCGCTGGGGAAGGGGCCTGAATGACACGCAAAACACGATCCAATTCATGGGCATAGGGAGTTTCCCGAATGGTTTCATAAAAGACGTCTAGAGCACTGTGGTGGTAGCCGTCTGGATCAGAAAGTGATAGAGTCATTGTGTCATCATTATGGGGTAGATTACTGACTAAAAAATAGCAATGATTGGGGGTTTTTGTCAATATTTTACACAATATTTTGCAAGCCAATCGGTTTTGCGGTACACTAAATTTGAAGACGTAATAATCAAATTAAATGAAGGAGATAAGCGGTATGTATACATTGCCAGAATTGCCCTATGCACCCGATGCGTTGGCTGGGTTTATTGATGCGAACACAATGCGCATTCACCATGGGAAGCATCATCAAGCATATGTGACCAACGTGAATGATGCCTTGGCGGGTACGGCCTTGGCTAGTGTATCGGTTGAGGATTTGATGGGGCGGTTGCATGAAGTTCCGGAAGCGAAACGAACAGCCGTCCGCAACAACGGGGGTGGGCATTACAATCATGCGTTATTTTGGCAATGTTTATCACCGGAATCGGGTCAGGCGCCATCGGGAGCCTTGGCGGATGCGATTGCGCAGCAGTTTGGTAGTGTTGAAGAATTTAAAACGGCATTTGAAACAGCGGCCAAAACACGGTTTGGGAGTGGCTGGGCGTGGTTGTCGGTGAATGATGGGCAATTGGTTGTTAGCTCAACCCCCAATCAAGACAATCCGCTTATGGATGGTCATCAGCCGTTGTTGGGCTTGGATGTGTGGGAGCATGCGTATTATTTGCATTACCAGAATCGCCGACCAGATTATGTGGCTGCGTTTTGGAATCACGTGAACTGGGCGTTTGTATCCAGTCGCTATTCGGGATAAGTCCTTGTGTTGCTGGCGGGGGTTATTCCGCCAGTAGCAGCCATTCGATAGAAATTGTCGCTGATTCGACGGTATCGGCAATCGTTTCAATATGTTCAATAATATTTTCAATACAACGAAACGTCCCCGCTGGGATGTCCGTTGTATTGGCTAGCTGATACAAATGCGTCAAACATTCCCCACGTTGGTGATCCACCGTTTGCTCAATTTCTTTCACGGCATGGATCGCCGTCGCAATGGTTTTTCGGTTTCCCAATAATGCCGATAACGTATCTTTAAACCGATTATTAATCGTTTCAAGACTATCCATCATTGCGAGCAATTCAGGATGCAAAGACGCCGGGATGGTGCCACCAATGCGTTTCAAAATCAACATCCGTTTTGCGCACGCAATAATCGCTGTGGATATATTGCAAATTCGGGTATAAATGGTCAACAAGCGTGCTTGTTTGTTGGCTGAAAAATCACTGGTAATAATTTGCTCAGCCATCTGCTCAAACTCCGCTGAGGATTCCAGCGTAATGGTCCGAATTTTACCGTATTCCACCTCCACCAGATCCCCCGAATTTTGGTACAACCCGCGCAACATCGCCACCAAGTGCTGATGCTCTGTTTTGTCCAGATCCGTATGCTCAATGAACGCCTCAATCACCGCCTCTTCGGTATCCAAACTTAGGTTAATAAATCCAAAATATTTATCTAGCATTTATGTATCTCCTTGAATTTCGCCCGCCCGCTGTAAGGCTAATTTGGTTAATATTGGGCCAACAATTTGAAACAACAGCGTACTACCGGTGATGATATTTAGTATATACAAACCAGTTGTATTCGCCAATGGCGATAGTGTGGACAGTTCGTGATACGTTGAGATGGCCAACCCCAAGGCCACCCCCGCTTGGCTGAGCAAACACAGCCCCAAATTTTTAGATACCTTAGCCGGTGCTTTCGCCAACACAGCACCCAGCCAGCTACCCACCAATTTGCCCAAAGTCCGAAACACAATATATGCCACGCCCACACTGCCCATGGTGATCAGAATATTGGCTTGCAGCCGAGCGCCGACTAGAATAAAAAATAGAATATAAATGGGCGGAGTGAATTGACTCAATAACGTAAAATAATGCCGAGATTGATTGGGTTTTCGATTGGCAATAATAATGCCCATGCACATGGTCGTTAAAATAATCGAACACTGGTAGTGGGTGCCAATGCCCACACATAAAAATAAGCCGCTGAGCAACAAGACGTTTTTAGCGTCATCATTCTTAAATAAATGAATGGTGAGTAAAATAATGCTGGCCATGACACTACCCAATAGCAACGCCCCACCAATTTCATGAATCCCCGCATGAATAATCGAGGACCAGCTAAATACAGCATTTGGAATTAACATGGATTTGGCTAAGTTAAAGGAAAAGGCATACAAAATAATGGCAAAGGCATCGTCCATGCCCACGACTCCGAATAAGGTTGAAGTGAGTCGACCCCGGGCCCGATATTCCTGAATCACCGTCGTCGTTCCACCGGGAGCCGTGGCACTTGCCAGAGACCCTAAAATCAGGGCAAAGGGAATGCTTCGCGTGATGAGCCACACGATTAAAAATACCGCCAATAACGAACATACCGTTTCAAATGCCGTAATAATGACGATGGATCGCCCAATTTTTTTCAAACGCGACCATCGCAATTCGCCACCAATCAAAAACCCAATCATGCCCAAAGCAATGCTAGAAATGGGTAAAAAACTATGGATGTTATCTAGGTTAAAGATATTTAAGCCCGATAAACCCAAGACAGTTCCGATGATAATATGCCCAATGACTTGGGGTAAGCGTAGCTTGCGAATCAGAACACTGGCCATGAGTCCTAAGCCCAGTGCCATACCAACAATGGTTAAGGGATTCACGGTCTAGTCCGTTTCGACGTCGACTGAAGAGGCATGTTGCGTATGCGGGATCGACTGAGCAGCTTGCTTTAAATGCGATGAAATCCGCTCTAAATTGTGAATGAGGCCCACAATCGCTAAGCCTTGCTGCGTGCTTAATTTTTTGGTTCGCATGGCACTCAAATGCTCCCGCCGTAGCATTTGCTCCAACTCAATGGCCCGCTGGTTGACCGTTTCAGAGTTTTGGGCGGTGGGTTGCCCCAATAAAATTTG
>JAQCBC010000101.1 GCA_027621615.1 bacterium | reverse complement strand
GGGTTATAAATATTATGACGGGCATGTGACTCAGTCGGATCAGTTGGTACTGACGCGAATTGAGCGATTTTTATTCAATCACGATGCTATTGACGGGTTGATTTGGACCCCGGCTTTGCAGCGCATTTTAACCCAATTACTGGGGGATTCGCCGGCTGTATTTAAAGACAAAATTAATTTTAAGCTACCCGGTGGAAAGCCAGACTTGTTGCACCAAGATCAGGCAGCGGGTTGGAATACATACACCGATTATTTCATATCAGCGGCTATTTTTTTGGATGCCAATACCAAGGCTAATGCTGCAATGAGTGTGTTAAGCACGGGTGATTATCCTCGAAAATTGATGGGGTCAGAGTGGACGGTATTGGCGAATCCAGAACCGCCGTTTGAGCCTGAATCGGATTATGAGTTATTGGAAGGTCAGCCCGGCGATATTGTTTTCTTTGATTCATTTGTTCCACATGGGTCGCCAGCGAATACAAGTCCGGCTCGGCGACGCAACATTTTTATTACGGTAAATCGAGCATCAGCAGGTAATTTTCGAGATGCTTACTATGTGGATAAGTTAAAAAACTACCCCCCCAACAATCGGCGAGATCCAAGCAAGACCTATACGTACCGCGTGTAAGCATGGGAGTTGGCTTTTCGTCTATACGGCCGTGGTTTTTGCCGCATACTGGGGATCAAATTCAGCCTATTTCTCATATGGCGCATACGCCTGATGAATGGTTGGTCCGGTTTCATGCTGTTTTAACCCGGGCGGGCGTTCAGTTAACGCCATTGTATGGTACCTGTTTGGGGTTTTTTCGAGACAACCGCATTATTCCGGGGGATACCGATGCGGATTTTGGAATTGCCCTCTCGGACTTGCCTGCGGTTCGAGCGTGTGTTCCAGAGTTGCTAGCCGCCGGTTTTTATATTTCCGGTCGGGGGAATTATCAGCTCACGTTTAGCATGCCCAACAGTTCATTTTACATTGATATTTGGCCATATAAGGCGTTGAATTTCCCCTTAACGGCGTTGGGGCATCGGTGGTTGTGTGATCATGTGTATTACAAAGCGGATTTCTTTTCAAACTGTCAGCCGCTTGATTACAATGGGTGTCGGTATTACTTGCCGTCGCCGTGCGAGGCTTATTTGGAAACGGTGTTTGGCTCGGATTGGCGCATTCCAATTTCGGGTCGGTTTGCAGGGCCTCGCGGGCTCACATCCCAGTGGCTGAACGCTTTGTTTGTGGATTTTCCGGTGCCAGCCCCATTTTCTGGCGAAGACAGTTTGGGAACTTACAAACCCTGGGTATCCAAAGTGTTGAAAACGGTGTGCCCCAATGCGCGCATTGCCCAATTATTTAGACATCCGGAGGTATAGATGATGATTGATTTGCAAACAAACACAACCACGCAACAACGCAAAACGAGTCAGTTGCGGGCCTTGTTTCAGCGCCCAGAATTGGCGTTTCTGATGGAGGCTCACAATGGGCTATCCGCCCGATTGGTCGAAGAAACGGGGTTCGCGGGTATTTGGGCGAGTGGTTTGGCCATTTCGGCGAGTATGGGCGTGCGAGATAACAATGAAGCGTCTTGGACCCAAGTTGTGGATACGTTGGAGTTCATGAGCGATGCCACCTCGATTCCTATTTTACTAGATGGCGATACGGGCTATGGCAATTTTAACAATGTTCGACGCTTAATTAAAAAACTGGAGCAGCGGGATATCGCCGGTGTGTGTTTGGAGGACAAGCTATTTCCAAAAACCAATTCGTTTTTGAATGGTGAGCAGCAAGAACTGGCCGATGTCTCGGAGTTTTGCGGCAAAATCAAAGCCGCTAAAGATACCCAATCGGACCCCGATTTTTCGGTTGTGGCCCGCATTGAGGCCTTTATTGTGGGCATGGGGCTCAGTGAGGCCTTGGATCGGGCGTATGCGTATGCCGATGCGGGTGCGGATGCCATTTTGGTGCACAGTAAAAAAGCAGTGCCGGATGACATTGTTGAATTTATGCAGGCTTGGAAATCGCCGGTGCCGGTGGTCATTGTGCCCACCAAGTATTATGCCACGCCTACCGATCAATTTCGGAACATGGGTATTTCTACGGTGATTTGGGCCAACCATAGCATTCGGTCTGCCATGTCTGCTATGCAAACGACGATGAAAACCATTTATGAAACCGAAACATTGAAAGATGTGGAAAATAAAATTAGTTCGGTATCGGATATTTTTCGGATCCAAGGTGCCGATGAATTAGCGGAGGCTGAAACCCAATATTTGCCGGGTTACAATACCCAATTGTCTGGGATTATTTTAGCGGCGGGCGCGTCACGAATCGATGGATTGTCGGGGCCCAAAAGCATGTTGTCGGTTCATGGCAAATCAATTTTAGACCACCAAGTGGACCATTTGAAGCGATTTGGCATTGGGCAGGTGACGGTTGTGCGTGGGCATGACAAAGAAAAAATGGTATCGGATCGGGTGTCGTTTGTGGATAACGATGCGTATGCGACTACATCGGAGGTGCAGTCGTTATCGCTTGTTGCGGACCGACTGGATACAGCGGCTGTGATTAGTTATGGGGATATTGTGTACAAGCATTATTTTATTCACGAATGTTTATCCCATCCGGGGGATGTGGTGCTTGTGGTAGACGTGGAGTGTGCCAAAACGGATACCTGGCGGGACTATGTTCAAGCCAGCGAGGCGTTTAACCCGATGCAGCTTCAGCAAGCGCCCACCTTGGTTCAGATGGTGCGTGCCATGAATCCGGACCAGATTACGGGGGAGTTTGTGGGGTTGATGAAAACAACCAAAACGGGCAGTCGTGCGATTCAAGCGGCCTTGGCCAGTGTGCCGGAATCGGAATTGGCCACGATGACCATGCCGGCGTTTCTAACCCGACTAAGTCAAACGATTGCGGTGCATATTGTGTATGTCCAAGGCGGGTGGGTGGATGTGAATACCCTATCCGATTGGACGGCGGCGGCTGACGTTTAAATGCTTTCAGCACATGCGTTTTGCCAAGCGTTAGCTGGGCGTGGATTTGATTGTTACACCGGGGTTCCGTGCTCGTTTTTGACCGGCGTGATTAATGTGGCCATGGCGGATTATACCTATATTAACGCTACCAATGAGGGCGATGCCGTTGCCATTGCGGTGGGGGCGGCTTTAGCGGGCAAACGGCCGGTGGTGTTGATGCAAAATTCAGGATTAGGCAATGCGGTGTCGCCCATTACGTCGTTGACGCATCCGTTTGCTGTCCCGGTTTTAACCGTGATTAGTTGGCGGGGTCAGCCGGGTATTCAGGATGAGCCTCAGCATGAACTCATGGGGGCGATTACCACCGACATGACCCGGTTAATGGGTATGGAAACGATTATTTTTTCTGCGTCCGACTTGGCGACGCAGTTGGATGCGATTGATGCGGCCTTGGGTCGTGGGCAGTCGGTTGCTTGGGTGATTCCCAAAGGCGAAATTGAACCGGCCAAAACCCCGGGGCGGTCTCAGCCGGTGCCTCACACGGGGCCGATTTATAGTCAATCGGCATCTCGGGTGGTGGTTGGAACCCGAACCGAGGCCTTGCAAACGATTGTAGCGGCGCAACCGCCCCACAGTGCGGTGTTGGCAACCACGGGAAAGACGGGCCGAGAATTGTTTACATTGGGGGATCGGGACAATCAGGTGTATCAAGTGGGCTCTATGGGCTGCGTGCCCTCGTTGGGCTTGGGCCTTGCGTTGGCGAAACCAACCTGTTCGGTGATGGTAATTGATGGGGATGGAGCGGCATTGATGCGGTTGGGATCTTGGGCATCGGTGGGGTACTACAAGCCCA
>JAQCBC010000100.1 GCA_027621615.1 bacterium | reverse complement strand
CGTTTCAATCAACCCTGGAGATTTTAAAATGATTTCACCGATTCCACAAGTAACTCCGCAACTGCCCCTGTTGCCACTCGTGAATGAAAGCAAAGACAACCCGTCATTTTCAGGTTTGTATGCGGCTGTACTACAGGATACCACTGAAAAAATCCAGCGAAAAAAAGTTGAGTTGGATCAAAAAGTGGCCCAGCTGAATACCATTAAAAAAGACAAAATTGAGCAAGAACAAGTTATGGAAAATTCTCCGTTTTCTATGATTTTTGCTGGCTTTGTTCGTGCATTGGATGATGTGAGCAAAATGGAGCATAAAACCAATGATCTTATTCAGCGTTATGTGGACCGTAAAGCGTCCGTAGAAGAAGTCACTATGGCAACGGCTCAGTTGAACGTTTCAATCACATTGCTGAGTACGGTGATGAGCTCGTTGAGTCAAAGTTTTAAAGAATTGCAAAATTTGCAGGTATAGTAAAGCATGGCAGATTTATCAGATATGGAATCCAATATAGCCTCCAAACAACGCTCAACAAGGCTCTTCGTTATTGTTATTGGCGTTATTGTTTTGGGGGTGGGGGGGTTGTTTTTCTTTCAAACTCGACCGGAAAAACCGGCTGGGGATGATACGATTGTTATGAGCAAAACATCGCCAGACAAGGGTAAAATAAAATACAAACGCTTGCACAGCCAAATGGAAAATGATGTAACCTCTCAGGCAATTAAAGAATTAAGTTTGCACGGGATAGCCTTTGATGTGGAACGATCGGGTCGGTTTTTTAATTTAAGTGTTGATCGGCGGTATTATGAATCGGCCAAAAATTTGTTGGCCTTGAAAGGAATCCCCTCTCGGGGTGCCACGGGGTTTGAACTGTTGGATGAAGATCAAGGGTTTGGGGTAACTGAATATGATAAACGCATTCGGTACAATCGCGCATTGGCCGGTGAATTAAGCAAAATGATTGCGCAATTCTATGATGTTCAAGATAGCCAAGTCCGCATTGTCTTTCCTGAGAAAGCGAGTTGGCAGAAAAAACAGCCGCCGGTGACCGCTTCGGTTTTGGTTCGTGGGGTCGATGGCCGCAGAGTATCGGATAAAACCGTATTTAGTATTATGAACTTGGTTCAAAATTCAATTGAAAACTTAGAGTTTAGTAACATCTCTGTTGTGGATACCTATTCCAATGTGTTGTCCATCGGTATAGAAGAGCGGATCAAAACGATTAATGTCTCCAAGTCAACAGATCCTGAGATCAAGCAAACGGCGACGCCAATTGTATCCGTTAAGCCAAAAGCCCCAGTCGAAACAGTTCAAGAAAAACAAGGGGTAGATTCCATTGATTCTGAAGCTTGGTTGGATGCTCGAAATGCACTCAAAATCAGTATGGAACAGGACCGGCTAGAAAAAATGAATAAAATGTTAATGGGTGTGTTGCCCAACAATACCTATCAGTCAACGTTGTCCATTGAGTTTTCGGATGTGATAGATCAACAATTTAATGCGGTGGATATTAAACGCATGACAATTAGCATTGTCGTGGATTCGGATCAGATTCCCATTTTAGAACCGGTAATAAAAAAGAAAATATTCAGTGTTGTAGCCGGTTCTGTTGCGTATGTTCAAGGGCGCGATACAATTCAGTTGAATTTAGCTTCGCTAGGTTTAGACGCTTTGCCTGAGCCAGTGGCGGTGCCCGATGCCAGCCCGGATTATGGACGGGGATTATCGTGGATTCAGAATTACAAATGGGTCGGTATTGGCGGTTTAGCTAGCCTTTTGATTGGATCGGTTGGTTTATATTGGCGTCGCCGTCGGGCTAAGCAAATAGCCACCGTTCCGCTGTATCCAGAGGACGCATCGGATCCCGTTGCGTCTAAATTAAAAATTTTGGCGCATCAAAACCCTGAGTCTATTTCCAGTATTATTACTCGATGGGTAACGGACACCGAGGAGGCTGTGGTATGAATGGTTTAGAAAAAGCAGTTGCGTTAATTCAGGCCTTGGGAGACCAGGGGGGGGTGATTTTGGATCGGCTACCAGAATCGGTTGCCCAACAAATTCAGGATCAGCTGGATACTGAGATCTCAGTAACAGATGATTTGTATGATGAGCTTGAAAAAGAAGTCTATGTGCTGGAAACCCAACAATCGGCTCAGTTGGTCGCTGAGGATCAACGGATTCAGCGCATTATTTCTGATTTAGAGGGCGAATCCGTACCCATGATGGCATTTGTTTTGCAGCAGTTGGATGCGGATACGGCGAATTTAGTGATGGCCGGCTTGCCCAGTGCTCAACGGGATGCCATTCGCGGGTGTGAGTTGCAAGACAATCCAATCCAAGAGACGGTAGCAGCTGTTCTCATGGAAACTGTGCAGTTAGACTAATGTTGCAAAGGATACAACGCTACGTTAAGCAGCGCCAATTAAAGCCGTATTATGCCACAGTATCTCGTATTAATGCGCTGGAGCCAGCGATTCAGGCACTGTCTGATGATGCGTTGCGCAATAAGACGGATGACTTGAAAGCCACACTTGCAGCGGGTAAACCATTGGATTCTATATTGGTAGAGGCGTTTGCAGTTGTGCGAGAATCGGCTCGCCGAGTCCTGGGCATGCGGCATTTTGATGTACAATTAATTGGAGGGATTATTCTGCATAACGGCAATATTGCAGAAATGAAAACTGGTGAAGGAAAAACATTAGTCGCCACATTGCCGGCGTATTTAAATGCCCTAAGCGGCCATGGCGTTTATGTGGTGACGGTTAATGATTATTTGGCTAAGCGTGACTGTGAGTGGATGGGGGCGGTGTTTGAATTTTTGGGTTTATCGGTGGGTTTGATTCAATCCGATATGACGCCCGAGGATCGGTTAAAGGCTTATGGGTGCGATATTACCTATGGCACCAATAATGAATACGGATTTGATTACTTGCGGGACCATTTAGCCACCCATCGCAATGAGTGCTGCCAGACGCGCCGTCATTTTGCTATTATTGATGAAGTGGATAGTGTCTTAATTGACGAGGCTCGAACCCCATTAATTATTTCAGGTCCTGTTAATGATTCAACATCAAAATACAATAAAGTGGTTAAGGCCTGTCGTTCGCTCATTAACGATACGCATTTTACGTGTGATTTAAAACACAAAAATATTGTATTAACTGAGGCTGGCAATGAGGCGTTAGAGCAAAAGCTAAAACTCGATAGTATTTTTTCGGTTGAAAGCATGAGTTATGCCCATATGGCTGTTCAGTGTTTGCGTGCCATGCATTTGTTTAAAAAAGATGTGGATTATGTGGTTGAAGAAGGCCAAGTGGTAATTGTGGATGAGTTTACAGGTCGGCTTATGGATGGGCGACGGTATTCCGATGGGTTGCATCAGGCTATTGAGGCGTGTGAACACTTAAAAATTCAAAAAGAAAGCCAAACCTTGGCCAGCATTACCTTTCAAAATTACTTTCGGATGTTTCCCAAGCTATGTGGTATGACGGGAACTGCGGTGACCGAAGCGGATGAATTTCGAACTATTTATGGGCTCAATGTTGTTGAAGTCCCCCCCAATCGTCCACTGCAACGAACAGATCGTGCGGACTTGGTCTATAAAACACGGGCGGGTAAATATTCGGCTATTGTGGAGCGCGTGCAGGCCTTGCATGCGGAGGGGCGCCCTGTTTTGGTGGGGACTATTTCCATTGAGGCGTCTGAGCTATTGAGTAAAAAATTTAAAGAAACCGGTATCCCGCATACGGTATTGAATGCCAAACACCACAGTCGTGAGGCTGAAATTATTGCCAACGCCGGTCAAGAAAAAGCGGTGACCATTGCCACAAATATGGCAGGTCGAGGAA
>JAQCBC010000099.1 GCA_027621615.1 bacterium | reverse complement strand
AAGGTAAACAGACTAATTAAAAAACCATGGGCATCGTTTGTTGAATAGTGTTGGCGCAAGGTGGCCATGAGAGGGTCTATTTTTTGGGGGGTTATTACCGGCATATCAGGGTCCGATTCAGTCGAATGGCCACGGTATGTTTCGCTAATGGCGGCATCCACGGCTTCATCCGCCAAGGGCGGCAAGTCTCGGCGTTCACCGGGTTTGGATCGACGGGGGTAGAAGCGTTTGGATGAAGGAGTTGGAGCGGGGGTGTTGTTGGTTTGTTTGGCCCCAGCGGTTGATTTGGGTTGTTTGTACTCGGGTTGCTGTCCGGTGAGCAATTCCAAGATTTCAAGGACAAAATTGTCATCGACTTTTCCACCTTGTTGAGTAATAATGGTTTGCCACTCTTGGCTTAAGGCTTGGACAAAGGCATCCGGTACCGGGATCTCGATGACCTCATCAAAAATTTTTTTCCATCCTTGCTGAATCCGGTCCATCTCTAAGCCCGATGGAATGGGTAGATCAACGCCGGAATAAATTGTTTCAAAATACTGAATCAGAAAGGCTTTGTGGTCATGATCATCTAAAGCGTTTTGAATTTTTTGATAGCTCATGTGTGATTCTTGAGATATGTATAAGCTTGGGTGATGGCTTTTATTTTTTTGTCAGCAAGGGTTCGATACTCTTGCCCCAAATGCTGAACTTTATCGGGGTGATACTGCTTGCATAGTTTTTTATAGGCTTGCTTAATGGTTGCTATATCCGGGCGTCCGGATAATTCTAAAATAGCCAAACATTCCGCATGCCGATTGCTGTGAGAGTCGGTGTGATGATGGGTCTGATGATTGGCATATTGACGCTCAAAAGTGGCGCTGTCGTGGGCTCGGATGCCAAGCAATTGGCAAATTCTTTGAATGATTTTCCGTTCTTTTTCATGGAGGTGGTCATCGGCAATTGCCACTTGATACACCATGTCTAGCAAAATCAGTTTGGATTGGTATTGAAACGACTCATTAAATGCGGCACACAATTCATCCAACGGGGGGTTTTGTTTGAGCGCCGATTGCAATAAATCCATGAGCCAGGGAATCCGTGAGGTTGGGAATCCAATGCGTTGAAAACATTGAATCACAATGGCCATTTCTTTATCGCTGACATGGCCATCGCTGTGAATCACATGGGCAATAATGCGAATTAAAATTTCAGTAAACCGTTGGTGCGAAACCGTCGTGCTTTTAATATTGGTATGAATGCCGGTATTGTATCGAATGGTTTTGACTAATGAGTAGACAACAAACCCAATTACAATCAGAGGGAAAAAATTAATCAGAATTGCCAGCGTGATTCCAAACAGTAAGATAATGAACCGAAAGCCACCAAATAACAATAAAAACAATAAGATCAACCAAAAGTAGTTGCCGCCATTTGAATAATTTTTGTATCGCATTGTATGCCTTAGTTTACCATGCTCTGGGCGATAAGCCCCAGTGTTTTTTTGTGCTATACTGGCAATTAAGATGACAAATACAGGGCCGGTGCTTGGCATTGTTGACTATGGCGCTGGAAATTTATATAGCGTTGAGAAATTATTTCGATACTTAGGATGCTCCGTTCGACGGATTGACACCCCCTCAGATATTGCCAACAGCGATGGGGTCATTTTGCCCGGTGTTGGTGCGTTTGGGTATGGCATGCATCAACTGAACCAACGGGATTTTGTTGCCCCAATTTTAGATCATATTCAGGCTAAAAAACCGTTCATTGGGTTGTGTTTGGGGTTTCAATTGTTGTTTGAAAGCAGTGCGGAGTCTCCGGGAGTCTCCGGCTTGGGTGTGTTTCCTGGGCATATCGAAGCGATCGACAATACCCAATTGGTTGTTCCCCACATGGGCTGGAATCAATTGCACGACACAGGAGATAGTCCGTATTATTTGCAGGGCATTGATCGTCCGTTGGTGTATTTTGTCCATAGTTATTGGCTTCAAACGATTGATCCGTCCATGGGGCACACACAAACGAAGTATGGCCAATCGTTTGTGTCTAGTATATGGACACCGACGGTCTTTGCGGCGCAATTTCATCCGGAAAAAAGTGGGCAGGTGGGGGTTCAGTTATTGCGCAATGTGATGCGTCATTTTGCGCATTTGAAGTGAGTTTTAGCCACTGTATGCAAGCGGTCTCGCCCCAGTGTTTTGAGGACACAATCGTAGGCTGCTTGAATATGGGTAGCTCCTTTGGGCAGTACAATGCCAATGGTGGTGGATAGCTGGTTTAAATCTGCAATAAAGCGGGCACGGGCGACAATGCTGGCGGCGGCAACGGCAATGTTGGATTCCGCACGGGTGGCCTGGTGAATGGTGACATGGGGAATGCGCTCGGTTCCCAATGTTTGCAACACGGCAGGTTTCGCAAATTGATCCGATAACGCAACCGTACAACCCGTTAGTTGGTTCATATGCGCAATGACATCAATATGGCAGCTTGCCAATAAGCTGTTTAAATTGGGGGTTTGGGCATACCGCTGATTGTAATGATCTGGCAATAAACTGCATACGGTGTGGGGGCAGTGGGTTTGAATCCAGTCGGCCAATGGCGCAATGTGGGAGTCCCGCAGTTGCTTGCTGTCCATCACGCCACGGTTCCGTAAGGCTTGCGCGGTATCGGGTGTGACATACACGGCCGCAGTGACCAAGGGGCCAAAAAAATCGCCTTTGCCGGATTCGTCGACACCAATCAGGGGCAATGGCCATGCATCAGTGACGGCCATGGGGGATTTGGTTGTTGTTGGCTGGGCTGTTGATTGGGGGGTTGTGCGGGCCTTTAATGGCGCTAACCAGGCACGCAACTGGTCTTGGATCGTCAAATTTTTAATTTGAGACAGATCCACGGTTGGGCCTTTTTTACCAAAAAACAAACGAATGGTGATAGCGCTTTGGTTGAGTTGGCACTCAAATTGATGGCCATATTGAATGGCTTTTTCGCTTTCAATTTTGACTGAATTATGCTTTAATAAACGTGTGGCTTTTAGTATAAAATTATGATTTTGATTCATTATTTAAAGTGTACAGAATAGAGAATAAATTCGTCCATGAACATTCCCATTTTATTTGAATTTTCTATTATGATTGTTGCCGGTTTGTTTGCCCAGTGGGTATCCTGGCGAATGCGGTTGCCGGCCATCTTGCCGTTGTTGTTATTTGGGTTATTGGTTGGGCCTATTTGTGGGCTGCTAAATCCCGATCAGTTAATGGGCGATTTGCTGTTTCCCTTTGTATCGTTGTCGGTCGCGATTATATTATTTGAAGGGGGGTTGAGTTTAAAAGTTAAAGATATTCATGGGTTGGGTAATGTTGTCTGGAATCTGAATACCATTGGGGTGTTGGTGAACTGGGTTGTGATCGCCATGGCTGCCTACTATTTTTTGGGTATGACGGGTGCGTTAAGTACTATTTTGGGGGCCATTTTGGTGGTCACCGGCCCAACAGTAATTGGGCCTTTACTCAAACACGTCCGATTGGATACCGATTTGGGCTCAACCTTGCGCTGGGAAAGTATTATTATTGATCCGGTAGGGGCGGTGATTGCGGTACTGGCCTTTGAGTGGGTGTTTTTGAGTGAAGTGGGGGCGATGCTATCGTATTCAATTGTCTTTTTGTTGATGACCCTGCTTGTTGGCTTGGGCTTGGGCTTAGCGGGTGGGGTGTTTATTATTATGATTTTGAAGCGGGGTTGGGCACCGGCGTATTTGCATTCGCCACTTACTCTGGCTATTGTTATGGCCGTGTTTGTTTTGTCCAACTTTATTCAGTTGGAGTCGGGTTTGCTGAGTGTAACGGTTATGGGGTTAATTTTAGCCAATCAAAATCAAGTT
>JAQCBC010000098.1 GCA_027621615.1 bacterium | reverse complement strand
CCGGTACTGGAATCAAAAAGTTAATGGGAATCGATCGAACATTGAGTGACTTTAATTTTAACGCCATGGCGATCAGCTCATCGTGACTTTCACCCATACCCACAATCACTCCGGAGCACAATGAAAGCCCCGCTTTTTGAGCAGAGTTTAGCGTGTTAATTCGATCCATGTAGGTATGGGTTGTGCAAATCTCAGAATAATTGTCTTCAGATGTATTAATGTTGTGATTGAGTCGGTCGAGGCCAGCTTGCTGCAAGGCAACAGCCATGCCATCATTCAGCAGACCCGCTGACAGACACACTTCTTTATCGGGATGTTTACGCTTAATCGTTCGGATTACATCGGTAATTTGATTGATTTTTGTGGGGGTTGGTCCACGACCCGATAAAACCATGCAGTATCGATGGGCCCCTTGCTCATAAGCTCGAGTGGCTTCCTCAAGCATTTCTTCAGCTGGTTTTAAGCCGTAGGTTTCAATCTTGGAATCCGCAGTTTTGGCTTGTGCACAGTACGAACAATCCTCAGGACAGTGACCATTCTGTGCGTTGTTAATAATATGAATGGTTACTTGGTTGCCAAAATGGCGTTCACGAATTAGAAAAGCCGTGTTTAATAATTCAGTAATTGGGGTTTTTGTTAGACAGTCTTTATAGTGTTTTTCCATATGAAAAAGCATTGTACCGTGTTTTAGGTGTAGTCATCAATATAAAAATCAAGTACACTGAGAAAGTATAGATGAATAAACAAGCAAATCAATTAGCCCATTCATTTCATATTCCAGTGATGGGAACGGCCTTCACGGTGGATACACCATTGAAAGTTGCGCCTTATGGTATTTCATCCGTTATTTCGTTGTGTGACGATGAATTATTTGAAGAAATGCGGCAGTCTTTACTGCTGGAGCACCCCCATCATGGCGAATTTGCAGCGATTCCAAAATCAGATTTAGATTATCGTGCTAAGCGAATTACAGCCTATCTTAATTTGATTTATGATCTGGTAAACGAAAAATTTAAATCGATACAAGACTCCGAATTTAAAACGGGTACTGAAATTACTCGGTATTTTGAATTGTTGGCTTCCAATCATCCACTTCGCATGGCGTATGAGGCAATGCTGAATGTATCCGATCCTCAAGAAAAAACAGACAAACAAAATCAGTTGCGCCAGGCTATGCAAATCGGGTCCATTGATGTGAATATTATGACGAAGTTGGATCGGGATATTTATGCGCGGAAAACCGGCGAGAAGTTGCCGGAGATGTATTCTGATGCTATTTCTGGATTGCGGGGATATGCCAATAGCCGACTCAATCAATCCTGTATTGTGTTTTCTGCGGGGTTTAACCGCCGTCTATTTGCTTATATTGAACAATGCCCAGATTTTTTTCCAGATGCAACGGGCTATGTTAAGAAACGCATTATTCTAAAAGTATCGGATTTTCGGTCCTCTCAAATACAGGGGACGTTTTTAGCCAAGAAAGGAATCTGGGTCTATGAACATCGCATTGAATCTGGACTCAATTGTGGGGGGCATGCCTTTGCTACCGATGGCTTATTGATGGGGCCGATACTGGCAGAGTTTCGGGATCAAAAAGAGTCTCTAACGGATAAACTGTATCGGCTGTGCAATCAAGCATTAGCCAATAAACAGCTGCCAGAATACACGCAAAAACCAGAGTCTCGAGTAACCTTTCAGGGCGGCATTGGGACTTATAATGAAGAACGGGTTTTGCTGGATCATTACCAAGTGGATGGAACCGGGTGGGCCAGTCCATTTTTGCTAGTCCCAGAGGCAACAACTGTGGATGAGAAAACCCGGCAACAGCTTGCCAATGCAACCCCCAATGAGTTGTATTTAAGCAAAGTATCGCCCCTGGGCGTTCCCTTTAATACGATGAAAGACACACAAAGTGAAGTAGAAAAATGGGAACGGGTTCAGCAAGGAACCCCGGGAAGTATTTGCCCCAAGGGGTATTTGGTTAGCAATACAGAATTTACAAAAGTGCCAATTTGTACGGCCTCCAAGACGTACCAGCGGCTAAAAGTTAAGGCGATTGAGGCGTCGGGTGTCGTTGGTGAGGCTTTGGAAAACGCCAAAAAACAGGTGTACACAAAAGCCTGCCTGTGCGAAGACTTGGCGGCCCCTGCGTTGCAGCAGCGGGATATTGCGTCTAAGCGTATTCAGGTATCTGCTGTGTGCCCGGGACCAAATATTGCGTATTTTAAAGAGTTTTTCCGGTTGGATGCTATGGTAGACCATATTTATGGACGAGCGTCGATTATGCATGATGCTTTAAGGCCCAATGTGTTTGTAAAAGAATTACAATTGTATGTTGCGTATTGGGTCGATCAAGTGAATGCGTCTATGCATGAATTAGACAAACGGAAAAAAGACTATTTTATTGCATTCAAAGAAAATCTAATAGCGGGGATTGATCATTATTTGGGTATTGTTGATACAGCGTTTAATTTTTCAAGTGAAGAATTATTAAGCCTTAAAGAGACGCTCAATGCGCATATGAAACAGTTCTCAGGCGTTTTATTGAGCTAAGAACGCGTTAGTTTAGAAAATTGAATATTGCCATGAATGGCAAACTGAACCACAGCATCGCACACCAACCGATGTTCGCGGTGATTGGGACTGGAAAAACACCAATGCCACCGGCCTTTAATCCAAAATACAGCGCCCATTAGGCATCGGTACGCACCATAGGCCAACCGGCCATAGTGTTTTTTAACAATCCAAAATCCACCCCGATACCCTTCAATTAATACAAAGTGCTTCACAGTTTTAGACGATGCCCCAATAATATGTGTGGCGGATACCTTGGGGTAATAATACACCTTTTTGTTGTCTTTTCGAATTCGCAAGCATAAATCGATATCATCATTATAAAAGAAAAACGCTGGGTCAAGGCCGTGGAGTGTGTCTCGGAAATAGGCGGTGTTGAGCAGCATAACAGCCCCAGATAAAAATCGAACAGACCGTGGTTTCTTTGTGTTATACACCCAATGCGCTAGGGGATTGCCGGGCACTTGCAAGCGCCCATCTTCATGCAACAATTGGGGGGCAATAACGCCAATGCTGGAATCGGCTCGCATAACCGAAACCAGCGTGTCAATCAGTGTGGGTTCAATAAAGGCATCGCTATTGAGGAGCAGGGTGTATTTGCCAGTTGCATGGGGCAATAAATAATTGACGCCATTGGGAAAGCCAATGTTTTGGTCCAGCTCAATGAGTGTCACACGATCGCGATACGGTTGCAGAACCGCCAGGGAATTGTCGCTGGAATTGTTGTCTAAAATTAACGTTTCTAAGCGCAAGTCTGTTTGACTTTGCTCAATGCAAGCTAGGCACTGGTCTAAAAAGGCAGCACCATTAAAATTAACAATGAGTATACTAACGTCCACGCGTTAACGTATAGGTTTCTCCAATCGTATTAACCAACAAGGGCTCAACAATTGTGTCAACGACATCGGATTCATGAATGCCCGCTTGCATATGAATCCCCCATGCATGATTGTGTTGCATATCGGTAATATGAATAACCCCCAATTGGTTAATAATAGCCACACGATCGGCATAACTAACAGGCGTCTTATCGGTAATATTTAAGCAATAACTATCATAGGATGGATGCTCTAAAAACTCCGGTTCAGTGAGTGAAAAGGCGGTGTTATTTGGATTAATCAAGCAATCGTAGTCGGTTAGCAGTTGCATAACGTTTTTTGTATCCAAGGGTTTTTCAGCGTGAAGGGTAATAATGCCAAATCGATATAAGGCTTTTAAGCCGGGTTGATTTTTGAGCGAAGCAAAGGCTGAAATAGCATGCAAATCTGTGTTTTTTGGCCATGTGTA
>JAQCBC010000097.1 GCA_027621615.1 bacterium | reverse complement strand
TTGCACTACGGAACGGCCGTTTTTGAGGGGATTCGGGCGTATGAAACCCCCAAAGGAGCCGCAACATTTCGTGCAAAAGAGCATTACGAACGCTTGATCGACAGCGCTACAATTTATGGTATGCCCTGTCCTTACAGCGTTGACACCCTCATCGAAGCCAATCAAACCTTACTCAAAAAAAACAAGTTAACGAGCGCCTACATTCGGCCATTGCTTTACTACGGTTATGGTGAAATGGGCCTAAACCCTGGAAACAATCCGGTTGATTTAATCATTGCCGCCTGGCGCTGGGGCACTTATTTGGGTGCCGAAGGGTTAGAAAACGGCATTCGATGCAAAATTAGCAGTTGGGCCCGGGTGGACAGCCACAGCCTCCCACCCTTGGCCAAGTGCACCGCCAATTACGCCAACTCCGTATTAGCCAAACAAGAAGCCCTGGCCTGTGGGTTTGATGAAGCCATTTTACTCTCTAAAAATGGGACCATTGCAGAAGGCCCGGGTGAAAATTTATTTGTGATCAAAAATGGCCAACTCATTACACCCCCATGCTCAGACAATGCCTTGCGGGGCATTACCGCCCAAACAGTCATCGCCTTGGCCCAAGATATGGGAATTCCTGTTGTCCAGCAATCCCTCATTCGAGACGAGCTATTTTTAGCCGATGAATTATTCTTTACCGGCACGGCGGCTGAAGTAACGCCGATTCGGGAAATTGATGGTCGTATTATTCGAAGCCATGGCCGAGGACCCATAACCAAACGCATTCAAACTGCTTATTTTGACACCGTCCGCGGGGCGCTGCCGGATACCCATCAGTGGCTGACGTATTAGGGGAATCGGCATGGGCATTCCCGAGCTGCTGGTACCGGCGGGCAATCTTGAAAAGCTAAAAATTGCACTCACCTACGGGGCCGATGCCGTCTATGTAGGGACTTCGTTATTTGGCTTGCGCAAATACGCCCCAAACTTCACACTATCTGAACTGCGTCACGGCATTGAATTTGCCCACCAACGCAATAAACGTGTCTATATTGTTCTGAACAGCTTTGCTCATACCCATACTATGGATACATTGCCCGATATGATCGATGCCTTGGCGGCACTCAACCCCGATGCGTTTATTATTTCGGATCGCGGGGTCTTTGAGTTGGCGCGTGCCCGTTGTTCGGTACCGTTGCATGTGTCTACCCAAGCCAGTGTTACCAATGCCGCTGGGTGTGCATACTGGAAGGCTGCGGGAGCCAAGCGGGTTATTTTAGCCCGAGAAGTCAGCATTGCTGCCTGCACCGCTATTTTAGATCACGTTCCCATTGAATTGGAAATCTTTATCCACGGTGCCATGTGTGCCAGCTATTCGGGGAAATGCGTTATTTCCAATTACACAGCGGCTCGAGACTCCAATCGCGGTGGGTGTGTGCAAAGTTGTCGGCACCGATTTGGCGTACACACAGCCACGGCTACCCACGGGGAGGCCCATATTATGAATGCTCAAGATTTGATGGGGATTCACCATATTAAATCAATCGTATCGGCCGGTATTCATTCGGTCAAAATTGAAGGCCGTATGAAATCCAATCTCTATGTGGCTCAAGTCAGTCGATTGTATCGCCAAGCCATTGACCGGATCGTCCAAGACCCAGAGGCACCCTGCAATGATTTAGAAAACGAATTGGAAACCGTATCCAACCGGACATTTAGCGACGGGTTTTTGGACCAGCGGCAAACAGCCTGCAACACGCGGTTCACCCAATACAGCAAATCGCTGCATTTTTTAGGTACGGTACAGGCCCTAGATGCCACGTACGCCTATGTGCATTTAAAACAACCCTTCACCACGGACATGCCCATGCAGTGGATCACCCCCACAGGCACCCACACCGCAGCAATTAAATCCGTAACCAACGCCGCCAATACGCCATTAACCGCCGCCGACTTGAAACCCAATTGTTTAATCAAAGTTGAACGAACGGCGGATATTGTCCCGTATAGTATTTTAACGCAATCGGTATCGTGAAGCCGGAATTAATCACATTCGCAGGCAGTGTTGACGGGATCCACACAGCCATCCAAGCGGGTGCCACCCATATTATTTTGGATGACCCGGCTATTTCGTGCCGGTCGTACCAAGACCCGGACCCCAGACGACTGGATACCTTGGATCAACTCCTGCATGCAACCAAACAGTATCCAGGGTACCATTTCAGCGTGAATTGCGACAAGCTGTTTCATACACACGAATTTGCCCTATTGGATCAAGTGATTGCCCGGATTTTGGATAGCCCCGTGCGCTGGATGCGGGTTCAAGACATTGGAGCGATGGCCTATATTGCTGAGCATGAACCCGCAATACGCATTATCCTCAACACTGAAATGGGCAATACCAATGCCCAAAGCATGGCTGCTTTTGCACAAACCGCTCACCGGCAAGTGCTGGGCAATGAGCTACCTGTTTCAGCCATTAAAACCATTCAAAAGGCTGTCGATACACAGTATGAGCTTATGGTTCATGGACCCATTTTATTGCAGTACTCGTACCGACGCTATTTGGGCAGTTTAATGGAGACTGAACGAGTCATTCAGGGCAGCATTGATGACACGGATTATCCGGGGCGGCATTTTCCCGTTTTGGACAATCCCCATGGGCATTTTATGTTTTTTTATATGGACCGCTGCTTGCTGGGCTATAGTTCGGTTGTCTTGGGGCTGAATCTAAGCGGCTGGATTGTGGATGGGAGGGGGCAATCCGATGCCTACCTCACCACAGCCTTATCAGCCTATCGGCACTGTTTAGACACCCACAGCACGGGTTATGTCGCACCCGTTCAAGCCGTGAGTCCCCGTCCGCTTAAACCCATGTTTTTTTTGGTCAACAATACCGAGCAAGAACGCGAACCGGCACGAGACGGAACGGTTTTAGGGACGGTCATTGATGTGATTAAAGGCGATTGTATTCACATCAGCCTATGCGAACCGTTTCGGGGGTTTCAAGCACCGCCGCTCTTGGGTCTACCCCAGCATGATCGGTATCAACACTATGCCAGCATCCCCCCTGTACACACCCTCACTGGCGAGCCCTGCACAACGGCCGAACCCGGCGATATTATTCAACTCCCCTGGATCAAAGGCGCAAGCCCCAAAGCCGTTTTGGTGGTTTGATGGATACTAAAAAACAAGAATCAAAACTAAATAAAGAACAGCAGGAACTACTAAATCGTTTCCATGATCACCTCGCTCATGTTTGGGAAGCATACCACGTTGTTAATGATATTCATGAAATCGCTGAACAAGCCAATGTCAAGCAACAGACACATCTTAAGTGGTTTGCTCGAATATTTTTAAGATACTTAGTGGTTACAGTATTACATTTTTTTGATGATGCTGGCAGTGATCCTGATAAACAAAATCTCTCAATACGATTTCTAAAGGATAATTTAAAAGGTTGTATTTTTGGGGCTGTTGCAAAAGATGCATTTGTTCAGCAACAGGAAAAAGACAACGAAGAGACGGCAAATGCAAGCAGAGAATCACTCAAAGACTTGAGAAACAAATATTTAGCCCATAATAGCGTAAGTCGAGACGATGAAATGATGAAAATGACTGATAAGGATGCTAAAAAGCACATTAAGACCTTATTGGATTATTGTCATCGATTTTATGAAAAAATAGACCCAACTATGGGAAGTTTAGAAACTGCCGGTGGGCGTCGCTGTTTTGTACAACAGTTACTAAATAATGGCCTTCAACTCAGCAAATATCCTAAGCTATCCCTGGCAATAAGGTATCCCAATGAAAAATTGTTGAAAAAATTAAATAGTGTTGCTGAAGATTGGACAAATAACTAAAACACCTTGCTCACCGAAGCAAGTACTGCGTTTATAGTTGAGGGTGAATAGGTATAGCCCAATTGAACCGAATACGCACGCATATAGCCAATAATACTGGG
>JAQCBC010000096.1 GCA_027621615.1 bacterium | reverse complement strand
GTTGAGTGGCGTCGCCAGTAACCCCGCATCCAACTGATCCTCTTGAATCTGAGCAATAACATCCTCAGTCTTAGACTCTGTGACTACCAAACGAACCTGGGGATTCGCCTCCGAAAACTTTTCTAAAAATAACGGCACAATATACGGCGACACCGTGGGCATAATCCCCAATCGAAACATACCCTGCACCGGCTCTGCCGTTTGAGACACCGTCATTAACACGTCATACTCATGCAACACTTGGCGCGCCTGCTTAATAAACAAGTCCCCCGGCGGTGTGATTTTAATTGGCTTTTTAGATCGATCAAAAATCGGAAAACCCAGCCGCTCCTCCAACTTCATAATCTGCGTGGATAACGATGGTTGCGAAACCAAACACCGCTGAGCCGCTCGCCCAAAATGACGCTCCTGATACACCGCCATCACATACCGCAATTGATCAATACTGAACATATCTATTGCAATAGAATAAAATAAATAAAAAATAAAATCAATAGTCAAAAGCTATTGAATAATTGGTAACGCGTATTGGATTTTATGGTGAAATTTACCGTATCATTATAACTAATTTATTGGAATTAACCACAAAGGAGTCTTAACCATGACACAACCCATTATTGGCCAGCAGTTGCCTGAATTTTCACTTCAAGCCTTTATTGAAGACAAGTTTTTAACCGTTACTCAAGACGATGTAAAAGGATCCTGGGGCGTTTTCTTTTTCTACCCCGCTGATTTTACATTTGTTTGCCCCACTGAGTTGGGCGATTTAGCCGATCAATATGCCACATTCCAAGGCTTGGGCGTTAATGTGTATTCAGTCAGTACAGACACACATTTCACACACAAAGCGTGGCACGATGCATCCGATACCATTAAAAAAATTACATACCCCATGTTGGCTGATCCAACCGGTAGCTTTTCCCGTGCATTCGGTGTGTACGATGAACAAACGGGCCTAGATTACCGCGGAACATTTGTTGTCAATCCAGAAGGCAATATTGTCATTGCTGAAGTGAACGACAATGGGATTGGTCGCAATGTGGATGAATTGCTTCGAAAAGTCAAAGCCGCACAATATATTGCTAAAAACCCCAATGAAGTATGCCCAGCTAAATGGGAAGAAGGCGCCGCAACGCTTACGCCTGAATTAAGTTTGATCGGAAAACTGTAGGCCTTGATTTTATGTTAGACGCAGCGACACACAAACAAGTAGCCGATGCCTTGGCTCGGTTGGATGGGCCCATTACTTTGGCTGTTCAGCCATCCAATCACCCCAAGCACGCTGAGTTGGTGGCGCTGTTGTCTGCCGTGAGAGACACCTCTGAGCACGTTCACTGTGTTGACCTAGGCGAGCCCAGCCCAATACCCCGCGTTCACATTCATACCGAACACGGGGACACGGGTGTTGTGTTTACTGGAATCCCGGGTGGGCATGAATTTAGCTCACTCATTTTGGCGATTTTAAATGCCAATGGCAAAGGCAAGCTACCGGATCCTGTATTTTTAAATCGTATTCAAGCCTTGAAAAAACCCCGCATGCTGCGCACCTTCGTGTCGCTATCCTGTGCCACCTGCCCAGACGTGGTCCAAGCCTTGAATATGATTGCCCTCCAAAACCCTCACATTCAACACAATACGATTGACGGCGCTTTTACACCGGAGTTAATTGATCGTTTGAACGTTCAGGGGGTTCCAGCTGTCTTTGATGGCGATACACTGCTGATATCCGGAAAAACAACATTAAGTGACATTTTGGATCGATTAACGGATACCGATCCAGAGGCTCAATTGGATTCAACAGCCCCTCAAGCTTTGCATAAAACAGACGTTTGCATTATCGGTGGTGGCCCGGCGGGTCTATCCAGCGCGATTTATTTAGCACGAAAAGGCATTGCCTGTACCATTGTGACCGATCATGTGGGCGGTCAACTCAAAGACACCTTGGGTATTGAGAATTTTATCGGCTCACGCTATACAACTGGCCCTGAACTTATTCAAAATTTAGCCAACCATGTGCATGATTACACCAACATTACCGTTTTAGACAACCGAACCGCAACCACTGTTACTGCCGATCACTCCGTTGTTTTAAACACTCATGAAACCGTTCAAGCGAAAGCCGTTATTATTGCGACAGGTGCCCAATGGAAAACACTTAATATTCCAGGGGAATCGGATTATATTGGCAATGGCGTTGCCTTTTGCCCCCACTGCGATGGTCCTTTTTATGCCAACAAACCCATTGCCGTGATTGGTGGTGGTAATTCTGGCGTTGAGGCAGCCCTTGATTTGGCCCAGATTGTTCGCCATGTGACCCTGTTGGAATTTGGCGAAGCCCTGAATGCCGATGCGGTTTTGGTGGATAGGCTCAAGCAGTGCCCCAACGTTGATTGGATTACCCACGCTAAGACAACAGCAATTCTTGGCAATGGCACGCACGTTACTGGGCTTCAGTACACCAATCGATCGGATAATAGCGAGCATACGCTGAATTTGGATGGCGTATTTGTTCAAATTGGCCTAAAGCCCAACAGTGACCTGGTTCAATCCCTTGTGGATAGCACACCCTATGGTGAAATTAACGTGACCGCTCAGTGCCAGACCAATGTTCCCGGTATTTTTTCGGCTGGGGACGTCACCACAACGCCGTATAAACAAATTGTTGTTGCTGTTGGAGAAGGCGCCAAAGCTGGCATGGCGTGCGCCTCGTTTATTCAAGCCAAGTCTGTGCAATAAAAACTACCGCAATTGCTGGTTTGGGCTAAACTGTCGGCAATCATCTGCATGGCAACGCTTAGCATCATAGAAACACTCCACGCTTGAAGAGAGGCTTGGGGATCCACTTGATCCTGCCAGTGCATCACCCGATCACGGGCTTGGGCCAGTGCAGTGCGAGTCCGAATAATCCCTACCGATTCGCTCATCAAATCCCGAATTGCCTGAATGGTCGCTTCAAGTCCCGATTCATCCGGCAATGTATCGGGCCAACGGGTTGTATCGATTGCGACTCGATTCAACTCCCTGCCATGGGTCACAATATGCCGAGCCGCCCGATACCCAAATACCAAGCCTTCCAACAGCGAATTGGATGCCAATCGATTGGCTCCATGCACCCCCGTACTGGCCACTTCGCCGACAGCATACAGCCCCTCAACACTGGTTTGGCTATGTTCATCCACGTGAATTCCACCCATGGTGTAATGGGCAGCCGGCAGAACCGGAAGCTGTGCATTGGGATCAAATCCATGGGTCATACAGTAGTCATAAAGGGCTGGAAATCGCTCTGAAACAGATACCAAACACAGCGTCATATCCAACCACACGTGCGGACTCCCCGCATGCAGGGCCGCCGTTACGGCTCGCGATACCACATCGCGAGGAGCCAGGTCTTTATCTGGGTGCACGCCGTCCATAATAAAGTCACCGGACAAATCCCGTAATCGAGCCCCTTCCCCCCGCACCACTTCGGAGACCAAAAAGTTGGTGCCATACAAAACGGTTGGGTGAAATTGAACAAAGGCCATATCTCGAATAACTGCGCCAGCCTGATTCGCCAACCCAATGCCGTCGCCATAACAGCCTGCTGGTGCCGATGTTTGGGCATACATATGCGCCGCACCACCCGTGGCCAATACAACGGCTTTGGCTTGCATCGTGTGCCGCTGCCCATTCACATACACAACACAGCCATAGCACTGGCGAACACCACGGGTTCCAGCGTGACACAGCAACTCAACCACAGTCGCTTGATCCCAAATTTTGATCCGACTGTGCTGAGATGCCGCTCGATACATGGCGGCATGCACGTTACGGCCCGTTTGATCGCCCACATGCAAAATTCGTCGTTGTTGATGTGCCGCTTCATGCCCCAAATGAAACCCTCTGGCTGTCCCTGGTTCTCGGTCAAAATCAACACCCATGGCGACTAAGTCTTGGATTCGGTCGGGCCCCTCTGTGACTAAAATATCCACCCGATCCGG
>JAQCBC010000095.1 GCA_027621615.1 bacterium | reverse complement strand
TAATGTCTGCGACTTTATAATCGTGTGTTGCCGTGGTCATAAAACCTCCTTATAACTCCGTCATTTGCGTGACGGTTGTTGTGACATCCGATACATGAGAATCTGCGGACAAGCGAATATCTTTAACATTCAAGCGAACCGTTTCGGGTCGGTTTTGCTGATACCCGCGACGACCGGGTCGACGCATGTCCAGCTCGAGGGTACAAATAATGTCAAACGTTGTGTTCCCATCTGTTTGAACCAGCGTTTGGTACTTATCCGCCAAGCCAAACCCAATAGCCTTAATGCGTTGGGTATATCCGTTTTTATGCTCATTTAATACATCAAACTGAACATGCGGAAAACGTACTTTTTGATACTTGTTTCCAAACAATTTGCCGTCTTTGGACAAGTGGCATTGTTTAATAACAAATGCTGGAAAATCAAAATGTTGACCATAGGGCCCCATGTGATTTAAGGCGCGAATAAACCGAACGGATATTTGATTCAACTCCAATTCGTCTATAATTTCATACCGACAATAAAAGTCAGCCGGATCCAACCGCGTCATTTTTTCTCGCAAACTAGCTACAAACGGCTCGACTAAGTCTTGGTGAATTGAAAACCCACAGGCCTGGGAGTGCCCACCAAAGGCATTGATTTGACGCTCACCCAATGGGGTTTGAACGGTTGATAGAAAGAGTTTTCGGCCATGCTCTTTTTCAAATTCCAAATCGGCTTCTTCAATAATTCGGTACAAGTTAATGCCCGGAATACTTCGAGCCGAGCCACGAACATACTCACTATCCGGATACGAAGTCAAGATAATGGCCGGTCGCAAAAACCGCTCTTTCAATCGATCAGCATCAATTCCGATAACCCCAGGGTTCCAGTTTTTACCTCGAATTAATATCACACGGTCGTGTTTCAAATCAACTTGCTCGTCAATCAACCGATCAATTTCGTCTTCAATTTGACTGGTAATTTTTTTACGCTCTTCGTTCACCTCATTCACAATAGATGCTTGCTCTAAGGGTTGGTCTTGATTGTTGGGCTTTTGTTCATCCATGGCTTGCAAAAACTTGTTCAGCAACACCGTAGCCCGCTTGGCGTTACTTGATCCATTCCCAACCAACAACAAATCCACCACCAAATTAGAATCCGCAATCCCCGCCTTGGGGTTCCCAATTCGGCCCGGGGCATTCAAACGTGGCACAATCGTCCGCGTTAGCTCGTGGGCGTGAATAGAGGCATTCATGCCATGCCCACACACACGCTTTAAGACTTTCAACCCTTCCATATTAGTTTCAGACAAGGCCTCAACACCCCGCTGAACCAACAAGCGATTCATGGGCACCAACAAGGACATTCGATCTGATAAGGTTCCCAAAGACACCAACGATAGCAAATATTGGCGTAATGGCTTGGTAAACGATTCATTCATATGCGTAAATAAGGCCATGATTACTTTAAACGCCACGCCGGCACCGGATAAGACTTTGAATTGACTATCGGGTTCCAACATTTGTGGATTAATAATGGCATGGGCATCGGGGTGAATATTCCCCATAATGTGGTGATCGGTAATAATAACATCAATACCCAAGGACTTGGCATACGCCACGGCTTCCACGTCTTTGGTCCCACAGTCTGTGGTAATTAACAGTTTAACATCATTGTCTTTAGCCTCTTCGATAATCCGTGGCTGCAAACCGTGGCCTTCGATGGCTCGAATTGGAAAGTCATAGGCCACACGGGCTTTAAAATGGCGCAATCCAGCCACTAAAATCGTCGTGCCGGTAATTCCATCGGCATCGGGGTCCCCGTGAATAACAATTTTTTCATCGGAAACAATGGCTTTTTTAATCCGCTTTAAGGCTCGCTGCAGATGATCCGCATCCCCCAAACCGGACACGTCCGTCATCAACGCCCGTGGGGGCGTTAAAAATTGCCGCAACTGATCCTCATCTTTGGTTAATCCTCGAATAATTAACAATCGGGATAACAATCGGCTCAAACTATATTGATGCCCAATAGACTTTACCTGTTCTTCATCCAATTGCGTAAATTCCCATCGTTCTAATTGTGCTTCTGGACCAAATATCATACGTTAACCTCCTATTGTGTCAGTATATTGTAATTCATAAAATTTCTTGTAGATCCCACCTGCGTTTAATAATGCCGTATGGGTTCCAGTTTCAATGATGTTGCCGCGCTGCATAACCACAATTTGGTCGGCGCGAATAATGGTGGATAACCGGTGTGCGATAACAATAGTTGTGCGATTTTTCATAAGCTTATCCAAGGCGTCCTGGACCAATCGCTCCGATTCAGAGTCTAATGATGAGGTTGCCTCATCTAAAATTAACACAGCTGGGTCTTTTAAGATAGCCCTAGCAATAGACAACCGTTGCCGTTGACCGCCCGATAACCGATGGCCACGGGCGCCCAAATACGTATCCAAACCGTCTGGCAACGCTTCTATAAAGGACCAGGCATTGGCTTGCTTGGCCGCTGAAATCAGTGCTTCATGCGTTGCGTCGGGCTTCCCATACCTCAAATTTTCAGCAACTGTACCCGTAAACAAAACGCTTTCTTGAGGGACAATGCCCACGTGATTGCGCAGTTCTGCCAAGGATAGATCACGAATATCGCACCCATCCAACATAATACTCCCCGATGTTGGGTCAAAAAACCGAGGGATTAGTTGAATTAATGTTGACTTGCCGGCACCCGACGCTCCAACTAAGGCAACCATCGACCCCGCTTTAACCGTTAAATCAATGCCATCCAGGGCTAACGCTGTACTGCTGGGATACCGAAACGACACCGAATTCAACACAAGCTCACCGGAAACATTGGACAGAGAAGCGGGGGCTTTGGCCTCTACAATAACATCGGACTGCCCCATGATATCCAGCACACGATCATACCCAGCCATGGCTGAAACCGTATCTTTGTACAATACCGATATGGTGTTCATCGGGTCTATAATCAACGCAATTCCAACGACAAACTGAGACAACTCAGCCGCTGCCAATTGACCCACTTTCACCTGATAAATACCAAACCCAACCACACTGGTTAAGGCAACTAGTTGCATCAGGGAAACCCCAACAATCGACGCATGGTCAATTAACATGGTACGAATCCCCCGTTTTAGCGCAAATATATTAAGCGCATGAAATCGATTCAACTCGTAGGTCTCTCGAACAAACCCTTTGACAATCCCCACATGGTTCAACGACTCTTGTGCAATATGGGCCCCATCTGCAGCAGACTCTTGAATCTCTCGGACAATCCGCTTCATGCGGTTCCCGGCGACCACAATGACCGCAATAACACCCGGAAATACCAATGTAGCCGCAATCGTTAACTGCCAATTTTGAAACAGCAAATACACAAAAACACCCAAAATAGTTAGGCTTTGCGGTACCAGCTTTTGAATATTTCGCATAATGGCTGTGCCGACCATCCCGATATCGCCCCCCAATCGCGTCAACAAGTCCCCCACTTTTTGGCTCGAGTGAAACGTCATGGATAATCGCAACATACGATCAAACAAATCGCGACGCCAATCCACTTGCAATCGATGCCCCACATAGCCCATCAAGACGGCTTGGGCCGATTCACACAGTTGGCGAATCCCAAACAACACCACAACCAACGCCAACGTTCCGGGAACTTTCGCAAACTTAGCCTCTGACAAAATAACAATAATATCTCGAGCCAACGGCATCGTAAAAATATTGGCCGTTAAGTAGACCAAGGTAATCCCAAAGGATAGCAAAATAAGCCCTAAGAATGGCCGGGCGCGTTGAAATAATGGTTTGTATTTATTCATAAATCGTTTGTTAATTAAATGGTACCGAAGGCCGGAGTCGAACCGGCACGAACCTAAGCTCACTGGTGTTTGAGACCAGCGCGTCTACCAATTCCGCCACTTCGGCATTGCAAAACAATACAGCAATGCAAAAATTATTCATAAGTATACTCTATTGGGCCACC
>JAQCBC010000094.1 GCA_027621615.1 bacterium | reverse complement strand
TTAATTAAAATGCCAGGATCACTGGAATTTTCCCAACCAGCAGATTCATTCGTATACACCGACTGATAAGTCGAAAAATCTGTGCCTGATTTTCCGTTGAACAATTCCAAAGCCCGATAGAGCGTTGCTACGGGAAAGGACTTCAACCATTGACGATACGAATCATCCACCGTATCCGCCGTATTGTCGGCGGCATTGCCTAGTGTTTTAATGGCCGATTGAGATTTGTCATACCAATCAGCGGCCGTGGGTGGCGTGGGTAGATCATTGCCCGGTTGACTATTCATGTAGCGCACAGCACCCTCCATAATCTTCTTAATAAATACTTGCAACGGACCCAAAGCCATCAAACGACGCTGAATACTATTCTTATCCAACTCTGACAAACCCGTAACTGCATTATTATTTGGACTCCACTTCGAATCACTATCACTATACGTCCCATAATTCCACTTAAACCCCTTAACATCTCGGGACACGCCCACCCAAGACGTTGGGTCTTGCTGAGACTGAAGCACCATCGTATCTACTGAGTTGTCTTTTAGAATCACAGCATGTTGCCGATATTCCGTTTTAGACTCTCCAATTGTAATAGAAAAATCATAAAGCATCGCACCCAACGGGTCCGTATCAATCGCTCCAGATAAGTGCTGATCAAATACCATTTGATCATGTGGATTGAACTTGGATAAGATTTTCTGACGAGTGGGTGTACGATCAGTGGATGCGGACGAATCGGCCGAGTGCCATTGGTTAAACCCCTGTTTGGCCCACCCAAATAAATTGCGGCGGCCCTGCAAAAACAAATGCTGACTGGCCGACAACAATACGGCCAAACCATACAGCTCTTCATCCACAAAATCATCAGCTTGTAAACGCGATACGATACCGGACTCAGTTAAATTTAACAAACCAGTATCCCCGTTTAATCCATTACCCTTAATCAAGTCTAGCATATCATTAGCCACTGAATCTAAACCTGAAATTTTCTTGTTCTTAATTAAACGTCCAATAGACTCTCGTTGTATTTGGTGCAGATGACGGCCATCGGCACCGGGTCGGCCAACCAGTGACCAAATCAATTGTGAGACAACATAACTTGAATCGCTTTTCCCACTGGAGGACTTATCCAAAATATCTAAAATATGATCTTTGTACTGCTCAATATTTTCAGGACTTAAACCCAAATCTGAGTCTGTATTAAAATTGTTGATGGAGCCATCGATATTTATAACGCCTTCAGTCCTCAACTCATTCCAAAACTCTTCTGATTTTTCCCCATTAATTGGATTATTGATATCATCCTTAACAAATGCATTTTTTAAAATAACGCCATCAATTTTACCATCCTTGTCCAAATCACCACGGTACACCGATGGGTTCATCGACTCATCCAAAAACCCGAGCTTGTTTGCCGTTGTTTGACGACTCGACCAAAAATAATCACCATCGCGTTGCGACACACGGTGGAGCTCACCATACTTCTCGGTTCCGGATAAGTGTTTAAAATACGTTACCTCATCCTGCGACCGATCAAAAAACTTATTCAACATGCCCAAAAACAGACGCGTATGCCCAAATGAGCCATACCGGTCCGCAGACTGCCACACACGCGTGTAATAAGCGTCTGCCAAGTCCTTGGGCAAATCCGGTTGCGCTTTATAAAACGCCTTTCCATAGAGATCAATGTCATTCTGTGGGTTGTATGGAAAGAATGATTTATCAAAATATGTTGCCAATAGACCCTCCCTGCTCGTATCACGGCTATTACCCCACAGCGACTAAATCTGATACAATACGGTTAAGATTTAGTTTCTGCCTCTGTAATTTTACTATCGAGATAAAATCAAAAAAAAATGTATGGACAATAAAAAAGAATCAAGTCAGGCAAGTTTTAAGTCAAAATTTCTAACCTGGGACGAATTTCGTCAGGCTAATTTTATTACTCAGCTTTTTTTATCCAAGGATCCCGATCTTGATACCGTCAGTCAATTACTAGACTGCCTGGACAGCTGCTCAGAAACGATTGCATTTCTGTTAATCAAAACACTGTTTGCCGATTTTTATACCTATCGCCAACGGCTACTACCCTACATTCAAAACGCCCAAAACCCCGACACAATGCGGTTGTTAATGATTATGCATATGACAACACCCAATCACTTAGACGAAGAGACGATTGCAGCCATTGTTAGCCTATACCTAGATCCCCACGATACCGCCATGGAACCCGTCGTTGAAGCGTTTGTAAGCCAATACCCTGAGTTAGCGTTGCCAAGCTTAATTAGCTATGGTCTAAAACCGCATACAGCCATTCGCAGTCAGTTATTGTTGCAAATTATTGGGCAATCAAAAATTAAAGCCATTCTTGGGGATATCAATCAATTCCCCACCCCCGTGATTGACTGCATTAAACAAATACCGCTAAACCCGAGGCCGCCTAAGACTCCAGGGATTTAATTGCTTCAGCCTCACTATCCACAATAACAAACTTGGAGGCAAGCTGAGTAATCACCAAAACACGTTTAACGTCTTTGGTAACATTGCACAAAAAGAACGATCGTCCAATTCTTTGGGTCTTTCGATGCCCTTCAAATAACGCCCACAGCCCAGAGGAATCAATGTAGGTAATATTGGTCATGTCCAACAAAATATGGGGGGATTTCTGATCTAAAACGGTTTCAATTAGCTCAACAAATTTACCCTGATTTTCAATATCAAATTCAATGCCATCTGACAAATCTGTGTCACCATCTGATGGAGAAAATTCGATTTTCAATATGTCAGATCCTAGCGTTTTTGTTGAAAGTTCCATGTATTTTTTGTTACCTTAAGTACAGTATAACACAAAGCTATACCGTTCATTCTACTATAAATTTCGTCATTGTCAATACACCACCAAGCTCGGTTTGCAGAAACGAGACTTCGTCCATAAGTTGTTTAATTAAAAACACCCCTAAACCGGACCCTTCTAAGTGAATTAGGGGCGACGTTTGCACCGAATTTAAAAATGACGCATTCTTTTTCTTGGTGTCTTTCATAATAATGACCAAGCGATTGGGATAGTACTGCAAAGTGAAATAAATTTTTTCATCTTCTTTGCCGCCGTAGACATGTTCAAGAACATTGGCCTGAGCTTCATTAACCGCCAATTTAATATCAAACTGGCTGGATTTTGAAAATGGCAATGATTTTAAAAACTGCGCAATATGATGCCGCGCCTCGCTAATACTTTTTTTATGGGTTTGCACAGAAAACGTTTTAGATTTTGTTAATTTCATTTCTGTTTTCGTGTGAGACGATTTGCATGAAATTAATACAATGGTTAAATCATCATGCTGAGCCCGACCCGTTGAAAACGAGGATACGTGGTCATAAATCCGGTTAATTAATGCTTGTCCGGTTAAATGATCGTAGTGGCGAACGAGCTTTTTTAACCGACGATACCCATACGAGCGATTATCACTACTGCGGGCATCCACCAACCCATCGGTAAAGAAGCACACAATGTCATCGGGCTTTAATTGAATCTTTTTTTCGTTGTATACAATATCTGCATCCATGCCCAATGGGGGATCCTTGGCCTTTAGCATGTATTCTTTCTCTTGCGTAAACCAAATCGGGGGCTCATGGCCCGCGTTTGAATACCAAAATTCGCAGGTTTCAGTATTTAACACCCCATAAAAAACGGGAATGAAGCGACTAAATAAACTTTCTTTTACCATAATATTATTCAACCGCTCAAACAACTGGCTGGGCTGCATATCATGATGAATATTAATCTGTACCAAGGTCTTAAACATCACCATATATAGGGCTGCCGGCACGCCTTTGCCAATAATATCCGCAATCATAATACCCACACACCCATTCCCCAACTCAAAAAAGTCATAGTAATCGCCACCAATCACAGCGGCTGGTTTAAACATAGCACCAAATTGAATGCGCGGGGACTCTGGAACTTTTGCCGGCAATAATTGCTTTTGAA
>JAQCBC010000093.1 GCA_027621615.1 bacterium | reverse complement strand
TAATCGCTTGCCTCGCTCAAGCTGCTGCTTGGTTGCCTTATCCAAATCTGAACCAAATTGAGCAAACGCCGCAATTTCCCAATACTGAGACAAATCCAGTCGCAGGCTACCAGATACCGATTTCACGGCTTTAATTTGAGCACTACCGCCCACCCGAGATACCGAAATGCCCGGATTTACAGCCGGCTTAATCCCCGCATTGAACAAATTGTTTTCTAGATAGATTTGTCCGTCTGTAATTGAAATTACGTTGGTGGGAATATACGCCGACACATCCCCAGCTTGCGTTTCAATAATAGGCAACGCTGTCATAGACCCAGCGCCTTTTTCATCCGAATACTTCAAGGCACGCTCCAACAACCGAGAATGCAAGTAAAAGACATCCCCCGGATACGCTTCTCGACCCGGCGGCCGACGCAACAACAATGACAACTGACGATATGCCGTAGCGTGCTTGGACAAGTCATCATAAACAATAAGCACCGGCTTGCCGTTGTCCATAAAGTATTCCCCCATGGCACAGCCCGAATACGGCGCAATGTATTGCAATGTGGCCGACTCTGACGCACTGGCGGACACAACAATGGTGTAGTCCATCGCCCCATGATCTTTCAAGGTTTGGACCACTTTGGATACCGTCGCTTGTTTTTGACCAATTGCGACATAAATACAAATAACATCGGTGTTTTTTTGATTGATAATGGTATCCAACGCAATCGTTGTTTTGCCGGTTTTCCGGTCCCCGATAATCAACTCTCGCTGGCCACGCCCAACCGGAATCATCGTATCGATACATTTAATTCCGGTTTGCATGGGCTCCCCCACTGGCTGACGATCACACACCCCAGCAGCCACACGCTCAACGTCGTATCGATCACTCGCTTGAATATCTCCCATACCGTCAATGGCATTCCCTAGAGGGTCCACAACACGCCCCAACAACGCATCCCCAACCGGCACCGACATAATATTACCCGTGCGCTCAACCTGATCCCCTTCCCGAACCGTATTGCCAGTTCCAAAAATAACGCACCCGACGTTATCTTGCTCCAGGTTAAACACCATGCCCATGACATCATTGGGGAACCGAATTAACCCCCCCGCCATGACATTGTCCAAACCATGCACACGCGCAATGCCGTCCCCGATTTGCAGAACACGCCCAATCTCTTTGGCCTCTACATTCACATCAAACGCTTTGATTTGCTCTTCCAATATTGCTGTAATTTCCTCTGTTTTTATGCCCATAACACCATCCTTTTTTATACAAACTCACGCTTCAATCGCTCTAAATTACTCGCCACAGACCCATCCAGCACCCAGTTTTTAATTGTAATTTTAAACCCGCCCAACAGGTGCTTATCACAATTAAATACTGGGCGTATTGACGCTGTTTTCGCCTGTTTTTTAGCCAAAGCAATCAACTTGTCTTTTTCAGAACCCCCAATCGGCGAAGCCGTGGTAATGATCACTGTTTGTGTGGAAGATAGTTGATCAACTTTGGCTTGAATGCCGTCTAAAACACCCCCCACCGATTGCAGTCGATTGTTTTGAATCAACAATTTAAAACACTGCTTAACTCGGGGACTGCTAGACTCCGGAAACACCCGGTCCAACATCCCAAGCTTGTCTGTTTTGTGCGTAGCTGGAGACTGAAAAAAATCCAAGACCCCCGGCGTGTCTTGCCACTCAAGCAAAACCTCTCGCGCAGACTCAAGCAAACCAACCGCTTCTGAGTCTGAAACGCCAGCTGTTAATGCCGACAAATACCGATTGACAACAGCTTGAGACTGTTTCATTACTGCGACGCCTTCGCTAAGTATCGATTAACCACAGCGCCATGCTGAGCATCGCTTAATGTTTCTTCGGTTAGCTTCTCAGCGATTGATACAGACAACTTCCCTGAAAAATCCATAATTTCTTTTTTAGCTTTAGCGATTTGCTGATCCACTTCTTTTTGGGACTCTTTCAACCGACCATCAATATCTTGACGGGTTTTAGACAACAGCGTTTCTCGCTCTTCTTGAATCGAACGCTCGGCCTGCTTACGCATCTCACGCACTTCCAAACGAGCCTCTTTTAACGCAGCCTCTTGATTTTGAAGCAACTGTTCAGCAGACGCCTTGCTTTCCTTGGCATCTGCTAAAGCGCCTCGAATCTGGTCTTCTCGGTTATCCAAAAATGCAACCAGCGGCTTAAACAAAAACCGCTTGAGCAACAAAAAGAGAACCAAAAAGTTCACCATTTGCATAACGATTTCATACGGATTGATTGAAATCATGCGAAACCCCTGCGGTTAAACAACGAAAATTAAAATCAATGCGATAACCAAGGCATAAATACCAGTCGTTTCAGATACCGCTTGACCAATCAACATTGTTCGCGTGATCAAGTTTGCTTCATCCGGGCGTCGACCCAATGACTCACACGCTTTTCCAGCCGCAAATCCTTCGCCGATACCTGGGCCAATAGCACCCAGGCCCATAGCCAGACCAGCCGCCAATAGGGCTATTGCTTTAATAATAATTTGTCCTTCATCCATTACTTAGTCCTCCTTGTATTGTCTACTATTCACTTATCATACCAACGCTACACAACAAAAATCAACATCAACGATACAACCATTGCGTAAATATCTGTTGTCTCTGTAACGGCTTGCCCAATCAGCATGGTGCGCGTTAATAACGCCATGTGCTTGGGGTTCTTAGCCACGGCTCGATTGGCATTGTATGCCACAAGCCCATCTCCGATGCCCGGGCCAATAGCGCCAAAACCAATGGCGCACCCGGCACCCAGAAGCGCAAACGCTGCGGTCAGCGTTGGCTCCGGTGTGGACATAATTAAAATCAACGACACCGTCAACGAAAAAATGGTTGCCGTTTGAGTCACTGCCTGAGCAATCAACATATGCAACGACAGCACATCGGTGTTTTTGGGGTTTTTCCCAATACCTTCACAGGCAGCTCCGCCCGGCAAACCGGCACCAAGCCCGGATCCAATTGTCCCAAACCCAATGGCAATGCCGGCTGCGATAAACGTCACCCCTTTAATCCAACTCACACTAGCATCGGGCGTTTGAAACAACAAGACCAACGCAATCACCAGCGCAAAAATAGCGGCTGTTTCTGTCACGGCCTGGCCGATCAACATCGTGCGAAGCAATGGGCCCGAGGCTTTTGGCTGACGCCCCAGAGCCTGCAACGCCTTCATAGCAATAAACCCTTCCCCAACCGCTGACCCAATGGCACCTAAGCCAATGGCCAAGCCCGCACCCAATACTGAACATAGTTTTACGATTAAATAGCTTGTCATGATTATTGCAATTGATTAATGTACGATACAGCCAACATAGAAAATACAAACGCCTGAATTAGGCCGGAAAACAAGCCAAAGAAAGCGAACAAGCCAACAGGGACTAAAAAGTGACGCAAGAGTTCAGACACAATAATAATAATAATCCCACCCCCGAACACATTGCCAAACAATCGAAAGGAATGCGAAACCACATTGGCCACCTGACCGATTAAATTTAGATAAAAAAATGGGTTTGCCCAAAAGAACAACACCTTCCAGCCTTTCATTGGGAACGGATCGTCAATAAAACTCCGCACATAACCCATGACCCCTTTGTTTTGAATCGCTGTCGCATGCGCAACTAAAAAAACCAAAAGCGCCATGCCTAAATCCGTACTGAGCGATCGGGTTGGCTCTTTTAAATCCGGAAACGTCAATAACGCTTTATACCAAACAGCATCGTACACAACATCGGGATTTATCCACGCATGAACAACCCCCATTAAAGTACCTACTGTTTTAATCACATTAGGAAAAATGCCAATCCAATTGGAAACCAAAATAAAGACAAACATAGACAAAATCAATGGAAGCAAGCGACGCCCTTCTTGCTTACCCAAGGTACTCACAACAATGTCGTCAAAAAACCCGATTACGAGCTCAAAAACACTCTGACTTTTACCTGGAACTGCCGTGAGACGAGGCCCAACTTGCCAAGCAAAT
>JAQCBC010000092.1 GCA_027621615.1 bacterium | reverse complement strand
AGTTATCGGGATCGACTACAATGGCTTGATTTCGAATCACGGACTCTTGGGTCACAATTTGGCCAAAAACAACAAGGCTAAGACTTAATCCCCAGAAACAGTGTTTAATCATGCTTCCTATTATACCAAAATATATACACCAAACTATATCCAATTTATCTTTTTTTATTGCCTTGAATAGTATAACTGCCTATTTTTGAGCGCGCGGAGTGTTAGCAGGGGGCAAGCAAATCTAATGCTTTAGCGTGTTGATCCACTCTGGTAGTGTTTGGGTTGAATTCAGGGGGGCTAGGACGGGTTTGTGATCGCTTCTTAATGCGATTCCATGTACAATTGTCTGGTGCCAGAGCGAAGTGTTTGCATGCCACACTAGGGCGTGTATTTGGCTCATGCGTTGGATCCATTGATCCATGCGATACGCTGGAAAATACAAACAGTTTACGCCATGCGCAGTGGCCTGGCTGGCAACGGTTTTTTTGCGTGTGGTGATCCAGCATTGGCGCATGTGAGGTTTTAGCCGTGTATACATGGCCATGCCAGATGCCCAGTGTGCATGCGATGCAATATCAATACACACAACGCCTTCAATTTTCAACCAAGCAGTCACCGTGTTATCGGGTGTGGGAATTGGTGTTGTGCTGGGGATGTTAAGCAGTTCTTGAACAGCAGTAGCCACGCGGTTTTGCGTTAGGGTATCGATGCAGTTGGGCTGTTGGCAAGGGGTTCGATAGGGCACGCAAATGTATGGGCATGTTTGGGTGTCTTTGAGAAGCCGATGATGCGTATTGAAGGGCCCCCAGCGAAATCCGCGAATGTATTTAATGGGGGATATGCAAACCACTTTTCGACGGGCCAATGCGGCTAAATGCACGGGACCAGTATCTGGCCCAATAACGATATCGGCGTGATGAACGAGAGCGGCCAGGTCCACTAAGCTGGTTTTGCCGCATAGATTGATGACCGACTCCGTGGCCTGTTGGGCAATCGCTGTTGTTAACTCAGATTCGTTGGGGGTTCCGGTTAAAATCACCTGATGCGACTGACTCAATGGTGCCATTAACGCAGCATATTGGTGGGCGGGCCATCCCCTGTTTTTTTCTCCAAATCCCGGGTGAATGATGCCCCAGGGTTGATCGGGATTCAACCCATAGGTTTTGGCTAAGCCGTTCCGAGATTGCGGCAGATTAAACTGGGGTAGCGCATAGTCAATATGGGATGTAAATGGGCGCAGCAGCTGGCACTGGATCTGGACTTCGTGGCTTAAAAACAACGATTGTGTATGCGTGTGGGTCAACAGGGGGGACAGTATGAAGTTATTTCCCATGCCAATGCGATGGGGGCAACGAGCGAACCAGGCGGCCCACACATAGACGGGATCGAAGTGTGCAAAAAAAACATGACTAAATTGATGCTGTTTAAACAATCGATACACGCTATAAAACTCGGAAAGGCCGGAGGCCTTTGGCGCATCAAGAACGGTGTCAATAGCCGTATGATAGCGAAGTAAATGCCCAATGCTGGGTTGCGCAATCACCGTGAGGGTGGTTTCTGGCCATGTGGCTTTAATATTGGCCATGAGTGGACAGCTTAATATGGCATCCCCCAGTGCATCATTTCGAATAACACAGATTGTGGGTGTCATGATCGGGCTTGCCGGTAGTTGTGCAGAACATTCTGGGGGCTTTCAGGCAATGGCCCCCGAATAATTACGGGCTGTACAATTTGTTGTACAATGCCCATATACCATTGCAGGCGTTTCCCCAAAGTTCGTGGCACATTGCCGTACAGAACCGAAATATTATGGGTAACCAGTTGACGGCACAAGGCTCGCCAGGACTTTTCTGCGGTAAACACAGGGAAATGGGCATGGGTATATGCAGTGTAGTCTGGAGTTTCGCCTGGGAATGGGAAATATAAAATTCTTAGCGTTGTATACCCATGTAGCGTTCGAATTTCAGTGGGTGTCATGGGGCGTGATGCATGCAATTGTTGATAGGCGGTGTATAGGTATTCATCCGTCAAGTAATCCAAATAGTGGGGGTAATCATCGGTTGTTAGTCGCAGCTTGGGATACTGCGTATCGTTGCGAATAATAACTTGCCGGTTGGATAACGAACCAAATGTTCCAGGAGGATTGATTTTTAAGGGTGAAAAGAAGACCGTGGGTTTGTTGTAGAGTGAGGCCACATGCGTGGGGCCAGTATCGGGGCCAATGTAGGTGTCACAATGGGCAATCCATGCCAGCAATGTTTCAAATGACGTTTGGTTAATGGCGTTAATAATAGTGGGGCCCGTTGTGTTTAAAAAAGGCGAATGCGGGTCATGGCCCAATAACACAAGTTTAGTATCGGGTTCTTGACGGTTCATGCGATGAATAAAGGCATCAATAATGGGTTTTGGAAACGGAATATTGCTCCCCCCCGTTTGGGTGAATAGGACAATTTTTTGTTTAGCATTGGGCCATGGGTTTTTGCTGGGTATCGGCAGGGATCCGGTTTGACACACGGTGGGAAGTCCTAAAGGCGCTAAGAGCGCTGTATTGTGCTCGATCATGTGTGTGATGAGATTATCCCATCGGGTGGGGACTGTGTGCGTTAAGTATCGGGTTTCTTGCCAACGACCAGCATGCCCAATCCGCATTGGGATTTTGGCCGCTTTGCCCAGTGCCAGCAAGTGCGGGTGGTTCCACAAACACAGGTAAATGGCATAGCGGTTGTCTCGAATTGTTTGAGTTAATTGGTTCCGATTTTCGGGTGTGTAGACATGATAAGCATGAATGTCGGGGTGCTGAGCCACAAGGTCTTTTCCCGATGGGGATACCAAGTAATCAATCTGAACCGGATAGGGCAACGTTTTCAATTGATCAATAATTGGCAATGAAAATAACACATCGCCGAGACGGTCTGCACGTTGAACAAGCACTTTGATCATAACTTCATTATTGCTAGATTTTCTAAAAAATGCTATAAAAAGATCTACGTTTAGCGTTATGGTGAGCGTAGCTCAGTTGGTAGAGCTCCGGATTGTGGTTCCGGCGGCCGTGGGTTCGAGCCCCATCGTTCACCCCATAATAACGCAAACAATAACGTAAAAGTTGGTAATTTAAAGCCAATTAATTTACCGTGGCTAATACAGTTAAACCGCCTTTGACTTTGTCTTTATTAGCGACCAACACTGTGGTTGTGTCGGCAGGAACATACAGGTCTGTTCGTGAGCTGAACTTGATCATGCCAAAGCGATCCCCCTGTGTAACAGTTTGTTTGGGCGATAGTCGACACACAATGCGGCGGGCCAATAATCCGGCAATTTGAACCACTCGAATACGGCCATGCGCTGTATCAATGTCAATTTCCATGCGTTCGTTTTTTTCATGAATAGTGGGGTCAAACGCAGCTTTAAACAGACCGGGCTTGTGCTGGGTGCTGACAACGTTGCCATCACATGGAATTCGATTGATATGCACATTAAACACCGATAAAAAGATAACGATGTGATGGTACTGCTGGCCATTAAACTCAACCTGAGTTACGGATTGAATGGTGCCATCGGCAGGGGATAGAAATTGCGATGAATTCGGGGTAATGGTTCGGTTAGGATCCCGAAAGAACCATACCATTAAAGCGGTTAACAACCAAAATGGCAAGGCAACTGCCGGTAAGACATAATCTAAAACAGAGCTAATGATAAAAAAAACAATAATAAGCGGATACCCGTCTCGTGCAATTCCCATAATTATTGGTAGGGTATCACATTTTCGAATTGTTCGCATGTCCAAGTTGATAATTCTTGACGAAAGAGTCGCCCATAGGATTTGGATAGGACGCGGGAATCCAGGACAATCAATGTGCCAGAATCGTGGGTGGTTCGAATGAGCCGTCCGATGCCTTGTCGAAATTTCAAAATAGATTTTGGAAGTAAAAAGTCCATAAACCCATTGCCGTTGTCAGATTCAATTTGGGCCAGTTTAGCCTCAATTAAGGGATGCGTGGGGGGGGCAAATGGCAGTTTTTGAATAATGACGGTTTCCAATTGC
>JAQCBC010000091.1 GCA_027621615.1 bacterium | reverse complement strand
CGAACATGCAGCTTTTGCGTTGATATACCCATCTCTGTACCAAACCCAAATTCGCCGCCATCCGTAAATCGACTGGACGCATTGACTAGAACAGCCGCTGCATCAACGCGATTGGTAAACGCTGTAATGGACGCATACGCATCGCTAACAATCACTTCCGAATGCTTGGATCCATAGTGATTAATATGCTGGATCGCTGCGTCACAACTGGGGACCATCTTCATCGCCACAATCAAATCCAAATACTCCGTGCCCCAATCCGACTCCTGTGCTGGCGCCACTTGCTGATGACAGGCCTGAACCGCTGGACAACCACGCACATGCACACCACGGGTCACCAACTCACCCACTATTGTGGGCACCCAATGCACCAATGACTCATGCACCAATACCGTTTCACAAGCATTGCACACTGATGGCCGTTGTGTTTTAGCGTTTACCACAATGGCCAATGCCTGATCCAAATTAGCCTGCTCATCTACATAGACATGGCATACCCCCTCACCCGTTTCAATCGTTGGCATAGTGGCTTCGTGAACAACGCGTTGAATTAACCCTGAACCACCCCGTGGAATCATCACATCAATACAATCCCGCATCCCCAAAAACACACTAACGCCATCGCGGCTGGTATCTTGCAGCAATTGCACAGCCCCGTCTGGAATCCAGGGTGCCGCAGCCGCCACCAACACATCCACCAATGCCCGATTGGTATGACTGGCCGATTGACTGCCGCGCAACACCACAGCGTTCCCGGATTTAATCGCCAATCCAATCGCATCCACAGTCACATTGGGTCGTGCTTCATAAATAATGCCAATAACGCCAATGGGAACGGATTGTTGAATAATCTGAAGACCGTTGGGCCGTCGAAACCCTGTAGCAACACGGCCAACCGGATCCGGCAACGCCACAATATCGCGCAAACTATTGGCCACACCCAGTAGCCGATCCTCTGTGAGTCTCAACCGATCCAACAACGCCGTGCTTAAGCCACTGGATTGGCCATTCTGGATATCCGCATGATTGGCCAATAAAATGGCCGCATGCGCCCCATCCAAGGCATCCGCCATAGCGAGCAATGCTGCATTTTTATCCGCAGTTGAACAAGCCGCCATTGCTCCGGATGCCTGCTTAGCCATTTGACACTGTTGTTCGATTTCCATAAAACGCTCCTAAATAACTTGGGTTCCAACACCCCGATTCTCAATCACATGTGCCACGATATTGGGCGTGGTCCCATTGGCAATGGTTACTGAAACCCCCGCCGAAACAGCGTCGTACGCTGCAAATAATTTTGACCGCATGCCCCCATTGGATACCCGCCGATTGGCGTCATCCACAAGGCTATCGATTGAAACAGATCGGCTATCCAATTGTGCAACAACATCCCCATTGGGTCCATAGACACCATCCACATCGCTAAGCAAAACCAATTGACGAGCGCCCACCAACCGTGCGGTTAAACTCGCCAATTGATCATTATCCCCCAAATTAATTTCAGCCGTGGATACCGTATCATTTTCATTGATAATTGGCACCACCTGCTTGGCCAACAATGCATCCAATGTATTTTTAACATTGCGTCGTTTTTCTGGCTCTTCAAAACTGTCATGAGTCACCAACACTTGGGCAACCTGAACCCCAAAATCCCTAAAAAACTGTCGGTACTCTGTCATCAGTAGCCCTTGCCCAACCGCTGCAGCCGCTTGCTTGTCTGGCAATGTATCCACCGGACACTTGAGTGCCACAGACCCACACACAATAGCGCCGGACGTGACCAATATGATTGGCTCTGATACCCGCTGCTGACAGGCCATCATATCGGCGACCAATTGGCGCATTTGGTTCAAATTGAGCTGGCCATCCGGCGTTGTTAATACCCGACTACCCACTTTGACAACAATGGTCATTCAAAGGCCTCCCAAATGAATTGCTTTAGCTCAGACAATCCCAATTGTGTAATCGATGACATCACATGCACATCAACCCCCGCCTGAGTAAACGCCAAAACGAATTCATCCACAGCCCCCGTGTCTAACACATCCACTTGGCTCAACACCGTGATCATCGCCCGACGGCCCACATGATCTAAAATGCCACTCTTTCTCAATTCATTTAACACAATCGTGTAATTATTCAAGCAAGACTCCGGGGTTTGATACGCGACACTCACCAAATGAATGAGCATATGGGTCCGTGACACGTGACGCAAAAACGCATTGCCCAACCCAACGCCACTATCCGCGCCCTCCACCAAACCCGGAATATCGGCAATAATTCGGCCCGTTCCATGGTGTTCTAACACAGCCAAATTAGGACGCAATGTACTAAATGGATAAGCCGCCACCTTGGCTTTGGACCCGGTGAGTACCTTAAGCAAGGTTGATTTGCCCGCATTGGGCAACCCCACCAGCCCCACATCCGCCAACAATTTTAGCTCTAAGGCAATGTTCTCGGATTCACCCGGAAGCCCTGGCTGCGCATAGCGAGGAGTTTTGTGTTTAGCCGTTGAAAAATGCGTGTTTCCACGCCCCCCCTTGCCGCCACGCACCACCACACATTGTTGGCCATGGGTCACCAAATCGGCCATTAACTCCTGCGTATCGGCTTTGTAAATCAACGTGCCACAGGGAACCGGTAAAATCAAATCCTGGCCATTGGCACCATATTGCTTGCGCGGACGACCCGGCTGCCCATTGGGTGCCTTGTATTGTTTTTTTAATCGCAAATCCATTAAGGTTTGGCAACCGGAATTGGCCTCCAAAATTATCGCCCCCCCACGGCCACCATCGCCACCATCTGGGCCACCCTTAGGGACAAACTTTTCTTTCCGAAAGCTTACAGAGCCGGCCCCCCCATGCCCAGCCTCAACAAATACGGTTGCCGTATCAACAAACGCCATAAAACCCCCCTATAGCGGGGCCCAATTAAACAGCTTCAACTGGAACAATTGACACTTTTAATCGCTGCTTTGAAAAGCGAGAAAATGTCACCGTCCCTGTCTTTTTAGCATACAACGTATAGTCTCTACCCAACCCCACATTATCGCCTGGGTGAAACTGCGTACCTCGCTGACGAATTAAAATTTCACCCCCAGAAACCAATTCGCCCCCAAATCGTTTGACGCCCAGTCGTTTACTTTGACTATCGCGACCGTTTTTAGTACTTCCCTTTCCTTTCTTATGTGCCATGATCGACTCCTTCTATTTACCCGACTCAATGGCCATAACTCTAACCCGGGTATATTTTTGGCGATGCCCTTGTCGGACTTTATACCCCGTTTTTGTTTTAAACTTAAACACTGTGACTTTTTCGTCTTTGTGAAGCGGCTCTAATACTTCTGCCTGAACCACAGCTGATTCAACGTACGGCTTCCCAATAGTGGTTCCAGACTCATCCGAAACAAGCAATACTTTATCGAATGAAATAGACTCCGGGGGATTTTCAACAAGGTCAATATCAACAATAGACCCAACTGAAACCTTAAATTGTTTACTTCCTTGTTCAATAATTGCAATCATAATACTTCTCTCACCACTTTGATATGTTTTAATTTTTACAGTTTGATAATTATATCAAATCTAATTAAGCACAACAACCCCCCTTGTCGTTTAATTGATCGAGTCAGTAGCCGATACCCAACGGAATGGGTTAAACTATAGCGTAATACAATGCAATTAAATTATCAAATTCTAGAACCTAGCCAACCCACAACAGATACACTTTTGATTGCCCACGGTTTGTTTGGTTCTAAGCGAAACTGGCTCAGCATTGCCAAGCAGTTAAGCCGACAGTATCGAGTCATTTTACCGGATTTGCGCAACCATGGGGATTCCCCACACCATGCGATTATGACTTATGCAGCCATGGCTACCGATATTGCTGAGTTGTGCACAGCTCTGAATCTAACCACTGGGGTGTGCTTGATTGGACACTCAATGGGCGGGAAGGTCGCCATGCAAGTGGCCCACAATTACCCCAATTTATTTCAGTCCATTGTCGTCGTCGATATTGCCCCGAAAGCGTACCCGCT
>JAQCBC010000090.1 GCA_027621615.1 bacterium | reverse complement strand
CAGCGGCAGCTTTGCTCGTATTTTCTATTTTTTGTGTGATCTTTTGAAGCATTATTGAGATAATCTCACTACCACGCTCATAAAATTCTTCTTGAAATGTAATGGCGCGCAATGTTTCAGGGTCACCCGGCGATACCGGGCCTAAGCCTTCAACGAATACCAACAGGTCATCACTTTCATCATTATTTAAGTTTCGAACGGTTGCATCCACAACACCCGTTTGAAAACCCAGTAACGCAATAAAAAATGCTTTAGCTGCATCTAATTCACTCGCATTGCGGTGTATTTTCGGATTAAATTGAAGGACTGGTTTTGTTATTTCAGACATTTATACACTCCCATAGACTACAGTGTTCATACTGTTATCTATATCGTTACGTGTTTATAAAAACTTGCACTGTTGGTATGCATGAGCCAATATCTAGCTAATATATTGGTATTTGGGTCGAATAATCCGTCGTCCTGATAAGCCTTCTTCAATGTAGTGTGTGCACCAACCAGATACCCGGGCCATCGCGAACATGCTGGTAAATACCGATACGGGTATTCCCAAACATTGGTAAACAAACCCGCTGAAAAAATCAACGTTGGGCGAAATAACTTTGGTTGTTTTTTTAACGGTTTGAAACAAACGTGGTCCTTCGATTTCAATGGTCAAATATAATTGGTAATCAGTTGATTTTCCGTACTGAATAGCCAATTGCTCTGCTTTTTCTTTAATCAAAATAGCTCTTGGATCTGATAAGGTATAAACGGCATGCCCGAGCCCGTAGATTTTACCGGTTTTGTCGTATGCTTTTTTTTCTAAAATTTGGGTTAAGTAATCGCATACAGCGGACCGTTGATCCCAGTTTGGGAGTGTGGCTTGAATGTACTCAATCATGTTGCAAACTTTTTGATTGGCCGCCCCATGCAAAGGCCCTTTGAGGCTACCGATGGCACCCGCTAATGTAGAATACAAATCCGATGCGCTGGATCCAATGACCCGTGTGGTAAACGATGAGTTATTTCCCCCCCCATGCTCAGCATGAATAACCAACGTTAAATCCAACGTTTTTTTATCTAGTTCTTGTACAGGCTTGCCTTCATGCAACATGTACAAAAAGGCTTCTGCGGTTCCCATGGCGTTGGTTGGGGTGACGTAGTTCGCGTTGGCTCCTTTATGCTGAGACAAATACGCATACGCAACAATCATGGGAAATTTGGCAATAATTCCCAAGCTTTTTTCAAACAAAGACTCCGGTTCAGTGGTTAGCGGATTGGCATCAACTGTATACAACAGACTAATAATTGTTTGAGCCGTATTCATCACACTGGTTGAGGGGTGCTCCTGAATGACTCGAATAATGCTGGGGTCAAGATGGCGGTTTTCGCCCATCCATGCGACTAGCTCAGCGAGCTCTGTGGGGGCTGGCAATCGGCCCATGAGCAATAAAAACACCGTTTGTTCGAATTGATAATCAGGCGATAGTTGGCGAACCAATTCATCCAATGCAGTCCCTCGATAGGCAAGAACCCCGTGGCAGGGTTGGACCCCATGCTCGGTTTTTTCAACCCCTTTGACGGACGATATTCGGGTTAAACCGGCTAATACACCGGTGCCATCGGCATTGCGCAACCCGCGTTTAACATCCAATTGCGTAAACACATCGTCTGAAATCCCATAGGTTTCGGATAATGTTTCGCTTAGTTGGTGAAGAATGGATTGAAGAACAGCCATTAACATGCAATTATACCATACAATGACAGCAACTCAAGGTATTCGGCCAACACTTACTCCCCTTATCCAATTAATAAAACCATTGGGCGTTTTGGACAGTATTTCATCGGTGTTAAGCTGGGACGAAGAAACATGGATGCCCCCAAGCGGGATTCATCGACGGGCCGAGCAATCGGCAGTTTTGGCCCAAATGACGCATGAGCGATGGCACTCAGCCGAATTGCGCAATGCGCTTGCGCCTCACATTGATTTAACCACAGGCGTAGTGAATCCGGATTACACACTAGAAGAATCGCGGCTGGTGTCTGAGACGTATCGCCAATGGCGAAAAAAAATCGCCATCCCCACGGCATTTGCCACCCGTTGGGCAGCCTTGGTAACCGAAGCTCAGCATTGTTGGCAAACGGCTCGAGACCACAATGATTATACGCAATTTGCCCCTCACTTGGATCAAATTTTGGTCGCTGTCCGTGAAAAAGCACAGTATTTGGGATATTCTCAGCACCCCTATGATGCCCTGCTGGATTGTTTTGAGCCGGGCATGACAACGCAGCGGCTAAAGTCTGTTTTTGAACCGCTGAAACACGGGCTTCGGCAACAATTGGCCCAGTGCTCATTCCGTGAGGATCGGCCAACACTGCCGGGCCTCTTTGATGAGGATAAGCAGTGGGACTTGGGGGTTATAATTTTGAAAAAAATGGGATTTGATTTTAATCGTGGGCGCCAGGATCGGTCTGCGCATCCATTCACCACCACATTTGGGGTAGACGATGTGCGTATTACCACACGGTTTAGCCCAACCGATATCTTAGAGGGGTTGTCCAGCACCATTCACGAAGGCGGGCACGCCTTGTATGAACAAGGCCTCAAAGCGCAATGGGCGGATACCCCGCTGGGGACGGCTTGTTCTTTGGGTATTCATGAAAGCCAATCCCGGGTGTGGGAGGTCGTTATTGGGCGGCATGCTGCCTTTTGGGAGGGAATCCATCCCCACGTGCAGGCTGCGTTTCCAGAAAACTTTGCGAACATTGATACCAAGACGATGTACCGTTATGTTAATCACGTGGCACCTGGGCCCATTCGAGTATCTGCAGATGAGGTGAGTTATAACATGCACATTATGATTCGATTTGAGCTTGAACAACAGATGCTTCAGGGGTCAATCGATGCCATGGCCTTGCGGGATTTGTGGAATGCGCAATACCAACAGGAATTGGGCGTTCACGTGCGTGATGATCGAACGGGTATTTTACAAGATGTTCATTGGTCCGCCGGCCTTATTGGGTATTTTCCAACATACACACTCGGCAATTTGTATAGTGTTATGGTATTTGAAGCCGCCCAACGGGCAATTCCAAATTTAATGGACTGTATGGCCAACTTAGAATTCACATCATTCACGCAATGGCTGAATGAAACCATTCATTGTCATGGTCAGTTGTATGATGCTGAAACGCTCATTCATCGCGCAACAGGGGAACGGTTGAGCGCCACCCCGTTTTTAGACTATTTGCAGAATAAATACCCAATTACGGATTAAGCCGGATACTGTTTTTCATCATGCGAATGTTCCGCTTCGCAGCATAGCTGGAGGATAAATAAATGTGTCGGTATATTCCTCGGGTATCGGGTGGTAAGGCCTTTGGAACGGCGGAGCCTTCATAGAACCCTTGTTGAATTAAACGTTGGTGGGGTGGTACAACACGAATGAACTCAGGATCTGCATACAAGCGCATGCCATCAACGATATCCAGTTGGTTAAGATCGGATACTAAAACAATGCGCAGGGTTGCGATGGGCTCCCCGCCGGCAATAATGTCTCCGGAATGGGTCACGTAGATGTCAGCATTTGGTATCTGAATGGGGGTGAGATCTTCACTGAGCACACGATGCTGACCGGATACGGTCACTAAGTATTGGGTGCTTGGGTCTTTTTTAAATCGGCCGTCTCGCATTAAAAACCGCATGCCGGATTTAGACTCCACAAAAAAGTACCCGCGTGGATTTTGAATATATAAATCGTAGTCTCGGTTGGATGATAGGGGGGGGCCGGGAACAAACAAGGGGTAGGTTTCTAGCGTTACCTCACCATTTTTTAGTACGGTGTAGGGTTTGACGCGCTTATAGCCGGGGGTCATTTTATTGGCAGAATATAACAGCCATACCATGGACCCATCGGCGCCCATTTTCATGGCATTTTGATTGATTTTTAATCCGGTTTCGAGTACCGGTCGTGCATTTTGGGGGTCCGGCACAATGGATCGGTTTCGAATGACATCCTCTTGGGTGACAATTTGGCCAAATACCACTAAATTTAATAGAAATCCCC
>JAQCBC010000089.1 GCA_027621615.1 bacterium | reverse complement strand
ATTGGTGGGGGATGATACAGTTGTGGTTGAGGCCTTGCGGCCGGAGTCCTTTGCTGGGGTGGATATTGCCTTATTTAGCGCAGGGGGGTCAGTCTCTGAGGTGTATGCACCCATAGCCGCTCAAGCCGGTGCGATTGTCATTGACAACACGTCGTTTTTTCGCATGCACGATACCGTGCCACTGGTTGTCCCTGAAGTCAACCCCGACGCTATTGCTCAGCATCAGGGTATTATTGCGAATCCCAACTGTTCAACGGCTCAATTGGTGGTGGCGTTGCGGCCTATTCATGAGCGATACACCATCACCCGCTTGGTTATTTCAACCTATCAGTCGGTTTCGGGTGCTGGCAAGTCAGGCATTGATGCCCTCGAAAACCACACCAAGCACTTGCTGGGCGGTCAGGCTGATGCGGTACCCCGGCATGCCATTGCCTTTAACGTGGTACCCCACATCGATAGCTTTTTGCCCAATGGGTATACCAAAGAAGAAATGAAAATGGTGAATGAAATTCAGAAAATTTTGGGTGAGCCCGGTTTGCCGGTCAGCGTGACGTGTGCGCGCGCGCCGGTATTTATTGGGCATAGTGAAGCGGTGACTTTAGAAACGGCTCAGCCGATTGATCCTGCGGATGTTCGCACGGTGTTGGCCAACACGCCGGGGGTTGTGCTCTTGGATGAGCCGATGAAATTGGATTACCCCACCCCGAGAGAATTTGCGGGCCAAGATCCCGTGGGAATTGGCCGAATTCGACAAGATTTGTCCGTCCAGAACGGCATTGTGTTTTGGTGTGTTGCGGATAATCTTCGCAAAGGAGCGGCCCTCAATGCTGTCCAGATTGCGGAGCTTTTGGTGGCCAGACAACTCGTATAGCCCGGCCTACCGGCGGGTTCTCAAGCATACGCGCCAGTATTACAACCGGCAAGCCCGTCGCTATGGGGATTCTTTGGCGGCCTTGGGGTGGCAGACTGCGGCGGGGCAAGCGGTTCGATTTAGCCAGTTTTTGCAGGCGTTGCCAGCGCAGTCCATTGTAGATTTTGGCTGTGGGCGGGGGGACTTTTATGGCTTTTTGTGTGATCAAGGGTGGACAGGCACGTATACCGGCCTAGATATTAGCCCCGAAATGACTCGCTTAGCCCAGAAGCGGTACCCAGACGCTACGTTTATTACGGGCAGTTTGGCGGATGTCCCCCCGGCCGATGTGGTGGTTGCCAGCGGCGTGTTTAGCTTGCAAATTCCCGATCCCATGCACAATCTAGCCGTGCAAATTGGAACGTTGCTGGCACGTGCTCGGTATCAGCTTGTATTTAATGCCCTGAGCCAATCCTGCGAGTCCCAAGTGCCCGGGTTGCAGTACTACAATGCCACCCAAGTACACCGGCTATGCCGCCAATGGGATCCCCAGGCAACCCTAATTCGAGACTACTGGCCCGATGATTTTACGATCCATATTAAAAAGGGCATGCGCTGATTCAAATAATCCAGGGGTTTAACATAATTATGTAATCGCAAACTCAGGTAAATTCCAAACGGATTTGGCTTTCTTAGCCAGCCAGGCTTGATGCTTTGTTAGTGTATCGTGATCCCAGGTGGTGTAATTTGCAATGTTTTGACTAAGTTTATAGGGGCTTTGCGCAAGCAGTTGACGCTTTTCTTGGAATAAATGCGTACTGAGTGCTGTGTTGGTTGACGCCGTTGCAAGTGTTAAATTGCCAAGTCGATCAATAGCATGGTTATAATCCAAGCGGCCATACGCTTCCTGCCATTTGTCACAGGGATGGCGAGGTAATACATGCTCAATGGTTATTGCTTCATCAATTTTATTGTCAGGGGATAGGTGGTTTTCAATGCTTCGCAACAAATAAATTGCTTTTTTTGATGTTCGGGATGTCGCGACGCTGTATTCTTTAAAGGCTGCGTAAAAGCGATCATCATTAATATAAATACTACGCAACAGAGACTGGCAGTCAAATAACGTTGCACCGCTTGTCAATGCACAAGCGGTTTTATTGTAGGCAACTTCTTGATCTTTGGTGTTTTGAGCTGCAATAACCGCACGCAACGATATAATCGTTATCCACCGGAGTATGGTTATGAAAACAGTCGGGTCTGAGTGTTGCGTAGCCGCCATTAAGAGGCTTAAGGGGGTTTTGATTTTAAATAAACGTAACATGTCTAAACCCGTTTTAATGGTTGAGCGGTTGGGGTTGTCTGTCCAAAATGAATCGTGGGGGTTTTGCAGTGCCGCATATACGGGCGCTGTAGTTTCTATGCTTTTGATGTAGGGATTGACTTGGTCACTGGCAGGCACAATTTCTTTGAGTGTTTTGTATAGGTTTTTTTTAAGGGGCAAGGGGTGTGTCATTCCCGTGTGACTACGCAAAAAATCTGTGAAGGCTGTTTCACCCAATTGAGCCAAAATAGACGCCCATCGGCTATCCAATTCAGCAAAATAATCGGGATATATTTTTTCGTTTTTTTGTAAGACAGATAATAGGTAGTTTTTGAATAAGTCGGATGCCGATAGCTGAACACCCCGGGCATTGAGTGATTCGAAGAGCGCATAGGCATTGTCTTTATTGCTTAGCGTCATTGTGCTAAACACTAAGCCGTCAAGAATATGATTTAATGTTTTTTGAATTTTTTCGCCGGAATAAGACGCAAACTGCTTGTCAAAAAAACAAACGCTTTATTGATCAAGCGGTTGGTTTCTGTAATGTTGCGCTGAGCACCTACAGTAGTTGTTTCCAGCATGCTTTCAAAATGCTCACGGTTGTTTCGGTTTAAGCTCAGTTTAAATTGTTTCTCAAGGGTTTGTTCGTTTCGTCGGCCAATGTAGTTTTGGTATATTTCAATTCGCAATTTGTTTTTTTCAGATTCAGCAGCATGGTCAGGCTTTAATTTTTGAAGATTCGCAATAGCGGCTAAGATAATTAAGGTAATGGTCGTTAGGCGTTGTTGGCCATCAATAATTGAAAACTGCCGGTTGGATTCCGGCCCATCTTCCAAAACCAGGTATCCCATAAAATGTTGAGAATTTTCCTGAATCATATCCAAACAATCTTGCCATAACTCTTGCCATTCATCGGGTCCCCACGAGTAGTCACGCTGAAAAAGCGGTATTGTGTAGTAGCGACCATTGCCCATAATGTCTGAAAAGGTGCGCGTTTCTGTCGTTAAGTTTAGTTTTTCCATGGCTTGCCGATTAGTTTACCATACTCATGTGGTATTTCGCTGATGCCACTGCCAGGCGGTTTGGATGATTGTTTGAATAGTTGTATACTCAGGTGTCCAGCCCGTATGCTGCGCAAAGGCGCCGGGTTGGGCCACTAACTGCGGCGCATCGCCCACACGGCGATCCCCCCACACCACCGGAACGGATTGGTCCGTGACGGATTCAACCGCTTGAATAATATCCAACACTGAATACCCCGTCCCCAATCCCAAGTTGTAGCAGCCCGATAGGTCGGTAGTTTTCAACGCTTGCAGACCCAATACATGGGCTGCAGCAATATCGTTTACATGGCAATAATCGCGGATGCAGGTGCCATCTGGCGTGTCATAATCTCGCCCAAAAATAGTCAAGTCCGGCCGGTTTCCCATGATGGCATCCAAACACAAGGGAATTAAATGCGTTTCAGGATTGTGTGCTTCGCCAATCGTTCCCCCCGGGTCAGCCCCGGCCGCATTAAAATACCGAAACGCAACATAGCGCAGCAACCCGGCTGCGTGGTAATCGGCTAACAACCATTCGATCGCACGCTTGGTATTGCCATACGGGGTTAAGGGTTGGCAGACCTGTGTTTCGGCAATCGGGTCTCGGTGATCCCCATACACCGCACAGGTCGATGAAAAGACAAAGTCCCGAACCCCGTAGTCTTGCATCACCGCAATTAAATTGGCCGTTCCCATTACATTGTTGCTGTAATAATAATCCGGGCGCTGAATGGACTCCGGGACAATCGAGGCTGCCGCTGTGTGCACCACCGCGGTGATGGGATAGGCATCAAAACACCGGCGAATATCCGCTATAGTGCGCAAATCACCCGACACAAAATGCCCCCATTGAACAAAGGGTCGGAACCCCGTGCTTTCATTGTCCAACACAACCGTGTCATAGCCAGCAGCGGCAAGCTGCTGATTGATATGCGCCCCAATATACCCAGCGCCACCGGCAATTAAAATCATGTCACTAGTGTAGCATACAGCCGA
>JAQCBC010000088.1 GCA_027621615.1 bacterium | reverse complement strand
AACCCCCAACCCCGGAATCAGCGTCAACGCCAAACCCCCCACACTCGCCCAATACCCCAGCACCAACCAGCGCCGATACACCGCAACCGGCAAACGAATCGCCACCGCCATCGCCACACACCCCAACACTAAAAACAACCCCTGCTTGCGAATAAATAAAAAACTGTCCTGATACTGCTTAAACCCCAAGACCGAACTGGTCGATAACGTCATCACAATCCCAATCGCAATTAACGCCAACGCACTAAACAAAAACACCCAATCGGGCCCCGTCTCTCGCGTCATCGCCATGCCGCTACACACGCTTTAAATACTTCCCCACGCTGCGCAAAGGTCTCAAAGGCATCGTGACTGCTGCCCGCCGGGGAAAACAGCACCACCCCGGACCCAGCCGCCAACCGAAACGCCGCCTCAACCGCCTCAGCCACCGTATCAACCGCCGTCACCGGAACCGTCAACTGGCCCACGGCAACCAACTCCGTCACCATGGGCACCATACCGCCACACACCACCACCGCCGTCACATGCTGATGAATCTGCGCCCACAAGTCCGCATGACACACCGCCTTGGGCTGCCCACATACAATTAAAACCATCGGCGATTCTCCCGCTACACAGGCAACCGCCATCGCCGCCGCCGCCGGATTGGTTGCCTTCGAATCGTTGTACACCGCAACACCCGCCGGTCCGCCCAACACCCGCTCCATCCGATGCGGCAACCCCCGAAACTGCGCCATACGGTCCCGAATCTGGGCGGCAGGCACCCCCAGTAACGCCCCAACTGACACCGCCGCCTGAACGGACAACCACTGAGCCGGGCCCGTCGCCCATGTCGAATACTCGGGCAACGCTTCGGGGTATATCGGGTGGCAAGCGGCATTGCCAAAAGCACTGGATTGGGTCTTTAAGCGTGCATCCGCAGCATTATAGACAACATGGTCAGTGTTGGTGTTAACAATATTCATCTTTGCACGCATGTAGGCGTCTAGCGTGCCATGTCGCTCCAGGTGATCGGGTTGAATGTTAAGCAAAACCGCAAAGGTACAGGTAAAGCGATCGCAGAGTTCCAATTGATAGCTGCTCAGCTCGCACACCAACTGCTTATGACACCCCCCCACGTAGCCAATTAACGGATCCCCAATGTTGCCCACAACGGGGCAGTCAAGCACCTGAGCGATGAGTGTCGCCGTGGTGGATTTTCCATTGGTCCCCGTTACGCCAATAATCTGAGGCCGTTGATCGGCGGGCAGGCGCTCCCATTCCCGATACGCAAATTCCACCTCCGATAGCATCACGGCACCCGCTGGCACTGGCACCGTTGTTGGATCGACACCCGGACTCATCACGACCCAGTCAGTAGCTTGAATAACCGTATCGGACAGGGATACACACGGATAGCCCACCCGAGCACAGTGGGCGTGTACCGCTTGGGCCGTTATGCCGTGACCGGTGACTAAGACGCGTGAAACCATAACCAAAATAGCCCGCAACACACCGCCTGCAAGCTCCAAAATAGGAGCACAACCTTGGGCTCGGGCATGCCCTTGAGCTCAAAATGATGGTGCAGAGGTGCCATCAAAAAGACCCGTTTTTTTCGCCATTTAAAACTCGCCACTTGAATCATTACACTTAAAGTTTCTAGGATAAACACCCCGCCCAACATCACGGTTGGCCAGGGGCTATATGTCACGGCGGTCACCGCACCTAGCATTCCCCCTATCGCCAAGGATCCACTATCGCCCATAAATAAGCGAGCGGGGTAACGATTGACACACAAAAAAGCCAGCAATACGATGGCCAACACCAACCAAACGCCCCCATGAAACGTCGCAGCCAAACTGGCCATAATTAAAACCGATATGCCCGCCAACAAACCATCCAACCCGTCCGTTAAATTGGCCGCATTGCTCGCGCCGACTAGGCTTAGGAGGCTAACTCCCATTAAACCGGCGGTGAGGGGGGCTGGATACACGGCCACAAGCACCCCCCCAAGCCCCGCCTGCAACACCAGTTTTTGCGTGGCGGATAGCCCTTGGTTGGTGGATCGCCACCCCGCTAAGCCATCATCCAAACACCCAATAATCCCGTAACCCAGCCCGGCCCAGAGCACCCACCGAGCCACCGGATCGGCCCAATACCCAAATAATACCGACGCAACCAGCACCAACGCCAAAATCACCACCCCCCCAAAGGATGGCACCCGCTTGTTCTGATGGGATTCAGGGGCCAAATCATAAATTTCCTGGTGGGCATTCAAGCACATCAACCACCAACTAAATGCCATAAAGCTCACAAGGCTGATACCAAATAAAAGAATCCCCTTAGTGATCATGAACCAACCCCATGCCAATCATCGCTGCGCTTAACCCCCATTGCTCCCCCACCCGATAGCAGGCCATCAAGCTATGGGTTTCTGCTTGCCCCACCGAATACGGCAACACCCGATACCCCAGGGCCTGAGCCTTCTGAGAAATCCGTTGGTAGTGGTGATCCGCATACGGCCAATACACGTGTCGATCCACCAAGGGAAACTGCTTGCGCAAGGGGAGCAGCACGGCCACTTTGTCCGCTTGCGTTTGCAAACCAGGCAACACGACGGTATGGGTGGGATATAGGCATTGAAGCACCCGCCGGTTGAGCGCACTATGCACAACGGGAACCACCAAAATATCGGTGGATACTGACGCATTTAAAATCCCTAGGGCCGCGGATAGTATCGGGTCAGGCACGCTGGCAGCCGCACATGAAACGCTGTACTGCATCCCCAAGACGCGCGCCAATCGCTGCCCCGGATCTCGGTCTGTGGCCAACACAGCAACAATACCCATGCGGGCTTTTTTCCGGTGAGCACGGGCTTGCTGAAGCACATCCATACGCACCACCCGACTGGCCCCATTGGCCACAGCCACATCCACATGCTGATGGCCATCGTAATCATCCAATTGCATGGGGACAAAGGTATCACCGGGTGTGACGCAATCCGCAATCACCTGAATGGCCATTAGTCCCCCCGAAGCTCCGCAACAATGGACTGAACCAAGCTGGGGTCGTGACTGTCTGTCGTCGAATCGCCTACCACTTGCGTCCGCTCATGGCCCTTGCCCGCTACCAGCACAACATCGTTGGGGGTTGCGTGCTCGATGGCATAGCGGATGGCCGATTCCCGATCCAAAATTACAGAAACAGGAACCGCTTGCACAATGCCAGCTTGAATATCCGCCACAATGGCATCTGGGTCTTCGGACCGTGGGTTGTCGTTGGTCAAAATAATCTGATCGGCATGGGCGGCTGCAATGGCGCCCATGGGGGCCCGTTTGCTCGGATCTCGGTCCCCCCCACATCCAAAAATGACCCACAATTGGGCCGATGAACCTGGACAGGCTTGGTGCGCCGCCTGAACCGCGTGGCTCAATGCATCGGGGGTATGCGCAAAATCCACAATGACCCGACACGGGTAGTCGCAGACTGTTTGCAATCGGCCTTCTGGCCACTGAACCGCTTTCAAAACGGGGTCAATGGCCGTATCTGAAAACCCTAAATTGCGTAAAATGCCTTTGGTCACCCGATAATTTTCATCCATAACAGTATGCGTTTGGATGGGAATGGGAATGCTGTGGTAATCCGGCGGAACCACGGCAACGGGATTGCCGTCGTTAATAAACCGCCATTTGGTGGCCCGATACGTGGACATGTTAATGTGATAATCCAAATGATCCTGCGAAATGTTGGTCAAGGCCCGAATGTCAAAATCAATGCCATGCACGCGGTCCTGGTCAATGGCGTGGGAGGACACTTCCATCACAAAGTGGGTGCCCCCATCGGCCACGTGTTGTGCCATCGCCTGATACGTGACCATAATGTCGGGTGTCGTTAACGACTGCGTCAAGGTTCCTTGTTGGTAGGGCTTATGGCCCAATGCGACTAAACACTGGGTGACAAAACTGGCCACCGATGTTTTGCCATTGGTGCCCGTAATCCCGATAACGGTTAAACGATCAGCCGGGTTTCCCGTTAGCTTTCGGGCCAATTCCGCCCACTCGCGACGGGTCAGCATTATGTGGCTGGATGCACCACGGGCATACGCTTTTTGAATATACGGCTCGCCTTTGGGTAAGCATGCATAAACATCTCCGGGTTGAATGCAATCGCTGTGACTCCAATAATTCATATTCAAAAGTGTACCATGGTTTGGGACGCAATCCGTATCAAATTTACAATTAAT
>JAQCBC010000087.1 GCA_027621615.1 bacterium | reverse complement strand
CTTGACCCGCGCGGGGACTTGATCGCCACTGGCCAAGACCTATGTGTTGACCATGCCCTATACAAAGCTGTTGGGCATTGGCTCGACACCGATGCCCCCGCCGTGGGGATACTAATGATATCCGGAACCATTACTGAAGCCATTGTGCACGACGCCCACAACCTGGGGGCATACTGGATTATCTCCCGATTGGCACCCACCCACGCCGCCTATACCCAAGCCCACGACCTGGGCATTGGCCTGATTGGCTTTGCCCGGGTAAACCGATTTTCAGTGTTTTGTTCACCCCCCATACAAAATGCTATAATAACGCCTTAAATGTCAGAAATCGCACACCCATTTGTAACCAATCAGCCCGATGTTTTGCACTGGCTCAATAGCCACCTGCATAGCCTGCCATTTTATGCTTCGGTGGATATCCGATACGCTGGGTTTAAAATTGCCGTCGTTGATCACAATTTGTTTCCAGCCGGCTTTAATAACTTAGCCCATATTCATCGGTGCCAAACCGTCAATGCCTTTCAAACGGCGCTCAATCATTATAAAATTTATGGCCAAAATTTAGTGTTATTGTGCGAAACCCATACCCGCAATACCTGGTATTTGGAAAACATTCGTGTATTGGCCGATCTCATTCAAGCCGCCGATTTTCGGGTAACGCTCAGTATGCTTTTGCCCGATTCAAACCAAGCCATCGAATGCCTTACCGCAACACGCCAAACCATTACTATCCACCCCTTTCATACCCTTCAAAACTACGATGCCATTATTTTAAATAACGATCTTACCAACGGAATTCCCGATAGCCTGGCCCACGCATCCGTACCCATCATTCCCTCTGTTCGAGCCGGTTGGCACAGCCGCTTAAAGTCCGAACACTTTAGCATCGCCAATCAACTCATTCAAACCATCGCCCATAAATTATCCGTGGACCCTTGGCTGTATTCAACTTTATTTGATGTTGCCAATATTCACTCCATTAACGATGCCGAATCCCGACAGTCCTTGCACCAAAAAGCCTGCGCATTATTTGCCAATATTCAAGAAAAATACACCGAATACAGTATTGAGCAGCGGCCCTTTATATTTCTAAAATCCGATCAAGGCACCTACGGCATGGGTATTCAAGTGATTGAACACCCCGACGAGATTTTGACCCTCAACCGAAAAAGTCGCAATACACTAAGTAAAGGAAAATCCGCCAAACCGATTCAACGCTTGCTGTTGCAAGAAGGGGTACCGTCTATCCAAATCAACAATGGAAAAACAGCCGAAGCCTGCATCTACAGCGTGATGAATCATTGCATTGGGGGATTTTACCGACTGCATGAACACGAAAGTCGAAACAACTTAAATAAAACCGGCATGACCTTTGGCCCCATTGACGACATGCCCACAGACCTCTATCAACTGCATGTTACCCTCGCCCAAGTGGCCAACGTTGCCGCCGCCAACGAACTGGCTGCCATCGCATGAACAGTGTCTTTTTAATGGATCCTCTGGCCACCTGTGTGCCTGACAAAGACACCAGCTTGGGACTTATGCTCAGCGCACATGCCGCCGGCCACCGCGTGTATTATTGGGCACCCGACCACGTGGGGCATGGCCAATCAACCCTGTCGGTTATTGAGTTGTCTGTTCGGGAACATCCCACAGATCCATTTTACAATCAAGTCCCTGTTGACTTGCCCGTGGCGGACTGTGATGTTATTTGGATTCGCTTAAACCCACCCTTCGATCACCGTTATTTACAACTTACCTGGCTCTTAGATCAGCTTCCCAAGCATATCCGCATTATTAACAGCACCCATGGCCTGCGCACCGTTAATGAAAAACTATGGGCGCTGCAATTTTCGGATCATATTCCAGATACCATCGTGAGTACTCAGTTAAGCGATTATCAGAATTTTTTAGCCAAGCATAAAACGATTATCATAAAGCCCACCGATCATTTTGGCGGACAGGGTATTTTTAAAATTAATCATACCGATAGCAATCGATCTGTTGCCTTTGAACTGCTCAGCCATGGTGAAACACGACCCGTTATTATACAGGCCCTAGTCCCAGAGGCACACCGAGGTGATAAACGCATATTGCTCCTGAATGGAAAACCACTGGGCGCTGTATTGCGTCGGCAAACAGGCGATGATCACAGGCACAATCTAGCCGCTGGGGGGCATGCCGAGCCCGCCGATATTACCGCTAACGACCAGGCTATTATTGATGCCGTTGCTCCCTCTTTAGTGGAGTTGGGCCTTCACTTTGTGGGCTTGGATATTTTAGGCGACCGACTCATTGAAGTCAACGTCACCTCCCCAACATGCCTGCGTGAATTGTCTAAATTCCATGGCTGTGACATGGGCGCACCCATCTTGAACTGGCTCAACCAATCATTCCAAGCCTAACGCCTGCATCGTATCCAAATCCATGTGCGACTGGGTATGCTGACAGGACAGAAATTCCAATAACTTCATGATTTCGCCAATAATTCGCAGTTGCTGAAAGCGCTCCTCGTGAATCATCCGCAGCGTATGCCGCATGGCTTGAATCGCTTCCGATTCAGCTTCCAATTCATGTAAAACCGCCCGAACGAGTGCTAAGCGCGCATCAAATTTTGGCTCGGATTGAATATCATGAATTAACCGAATCAATCGAATATCCAAACTTATTGCATTGGGTGCTTGTTCTTGTGTCATGCTGCAGAGATACCCCCTTCTTATAATATTATAAACATTGAAATCTTAAATGAATCCTTTATTCGCACAAGGCGGGCACAATATCCCGCAGCCAATGCGTGACCTGAGCCTCAGTAGCCCCTTCACTGTACACGCGAACCACAGGCTCCGTTCCGGAGCACCGCCACAGTACCCAGCCCGTATCCAAGACAACTTTAATACCATCCACACGGTTAACGGACCGATACGCGCCCAAAACAGACAAAACATGGTTTAAATTGTCTCCCGATGCAATGCGTTGTTTCTGGGCATCGGATACGGTAAGCGCTGTTTCATGAAAATAAAATGCCCCATAGCGGCCCAATGCTGCACGATGCTGCGCAACAGACTGGCCGGTCTTGGCTACAATTATGGCCATCAGTATCGCAGGCAAGAACCCGCATTTTTCGTGCGTATGCCAGGAAGCCGAAACCCCCCCCGACGACTCAACCGCAAACACCGTCCCCGCTTGTGCACGATCAAACAACGGTGAAAAATGCTTAAACCCAACCGCTGTTTCATAATACGCACAGTCCTGTTGCTCACAAAACGCTTGAATCAGTCCCGACGAGGCCACCGTGGTTGCCACACCGGTTAAACCATAGCCTTGATTCACCCAATAATGCGCAATAATCATGCAAATTTGTTCCGGGGAACACGGCACCCCCGCTTCATCAACCAGCGCAAACCGATCCGCATCCGGATCGTGCGCCACCCCAAACATCGCCCCCGATGCCCGAACGGTTTCGCCCAACGCATCCAACACCGACGCCGACACTGGATTGGGATCAAGCCCACCAAAATCCGACAGCGGCTCTGGGTGACAATGAATCACATGAAGCCCAAGCGCATCGGCTAACGCCCGCCATGTTGGTGCCGAAGTCCCATGACGATGATCCACAACAATCGTGCCTGAAATGCTGGGTCGGCCCAACCGAGACTCAACAGCAGCAACCAACCGAGTCACAAACCCTTCCACAAATGATACCGGTTGTATCGCTACCGGCACGATTGGGGCTTGGGACGGAGCGGCATTGGCTACTGTTTGAATCTCGGTTGTCAGGGCAACGGGCGCCGGCGCCCCATTGGCCGCATTGACTTTTAAACCGTTGTACTCAGGGGGGTTGTGGGAGGCTGTTAACATAATCCCAAGACCCGCACCTTGCGCACGAATGGTATCTGACACCACCGGGGTTGGGACCGGTTGATCCGACAGTTGAACCCGAATGCCCGCTTGGGTCAATCGCATCGCCACCTGCATGGCATACCCCGTTGGACCTTCGTTGCCCGTCCGGCAATCATAACCAATAATCACATGCTGGGGCATGGCTTGCGTATGCATGATCTGGATAATGGCATACACAATGGCATCCACATGTGTAGCAGTAAATGTCTGCCCCAGAATCCCCCGATGCCCCGACGTCCCGAATTGAATTTGAATCGATACCAAATCACTCATAATGCCTATGATGCCACAGGCCGTCACTTTTCTCAACCGATTGGTTCACGCTACGAAACAAGTACAGGATAATTATTCAGGGGATTGCTTAATTAACATATACATTTAAATAAATCTTTAAAAAACAGCAAAAACAAAGACAGTTCTA
>JAQCBC010000086.1 GCA_027621615.1 bacterium | reverse complement strand
CAACAATAGCCGGTTATCCAGCTCAAAGGCTTTTCTGGAATAATTGGGTGGGTGCTTGGGGGGGCTGACTCGAGGTAGAGGTGCAGACTTATTTCGTGAATTAAATATTCATGATTTTTTTTAACATGGGTGCTGGCATGACTTTTGACCGGTATTTTTTCTTTCCACATACGCTATAGTGTAGCAGTGATTATGAAAAAATCATATTCAGAGCTTAAGACTGAGGATGAGGCGGCGATGATTCAATCAAAACGAGGGTCTGGTAATCTGGGATCACGGTGGTTTTTTGTTTAACAGCGTCAAAAATAGCGTTTAGTGTGTCATCCAGGGATTGGTGAATATATTGTTGGAATAGATCGCATAACCCGGCTTCGCTCAATCGGTCGCCATTGGTTTTTGGCGCTTCGGACAGCCCATCGGTATACATCATAATTCGGTCTCCGGGACTGAGTTCATGACAGGCTTCTTCAAAAGGCTCATCCGCATACAGGCCCAAAAAGCTATTGGGACAGGATAGGGGTTCCAGCCCACCGGTTTTAGACAGCAGCCAGCCCGGGGGGTGGCCAGCTTGGCTATATACAATGGTTTGCGATCGAGGGAAGAATGTCACCACGTAAGCGGTAACGAAATACAGCGCATCGGTGGGCAATAAGGCACAGAGTTTTTGATTGGCTAAATGTAAAATTTCACTGGGGTTGTGGGTGTGTTTGATAATATCTGAGAACAAGGCAATGCATAAGGCCATGACCAACGCAGAGCCAATCCCATGGCCGGTAACATCCCCCACAACGATAGAAATAGCTGTGTCTGATTCGGCGCCATAATGCACAACGCCAGGCAACGATTCGTCCGCCTGCATGGGCAATTGCTTGGGATCGCCAAATAAATAAAAATCTCCCCCAATACTGTTGGCCGCTAAACTTTGTTTTGCGATGGTCAGGCCAGCCAATTCGTAGGATTGATTCTGGAACGATAAAAGGCCTTGCTGGATACGGCCGGCAAGATCCAGTTCTTTGTGGAACTTATGAATATTCATGGAAATTACATATTAGTATAACAAAGAAACTAAAGCAGGGATATTAATTCTGGATCTAAATGATGGTTAAGGGCCGATTTTAACGACTGATTGCAATGATTTTTTCGCAAGGCATTCAAAACGGTATAGCAGGATTGAATATAAAAAAACTCGAGGGCCCAGGGCTCTAAAATGCGCACGAGTTCGTGAGGGTCGACAGGGTCTAGTAGTCGATGATTCACATGACGACGCATTAATTGGGTAATGGTTTTGAGTTGATGATCGTGGCTAATAACAATGGTTTTTGAGACAACATTGCGAATAAACAAGTGTTCATAAATGGGGACTAACCAATTTTGAATCATGCCATCGGGGAGCATAATGGGTGTTACGATAGCTGAAAAGTCGGTCATTTGAATAGCGTGCATCGCGGCTTCAATGGTTGGAACTAGGTATGGGGCAAAAACATGGGGCTTGAGCGATTGCATAACAGGCGTTAAAGCAGTGCCAATCAGTAGCACCGGTTGGGGCTTGTAGCTGGGCTGGGGCTGCCCAGCGTCGTGACACAGCGTCGCAAGGGTGTCTTTAAATGTTGTGGCATTGATGCGGGAGATTGCGGTTGATCGGGAAATTTTTTCTTGGTAGATCGTCGGCAGTCGTTGATAATCTTGGGCGAGTTTCTGTGTTCGTTTATGGTGAATGTCTTCCATAATAAATGTGGCATTTTGTTGGCTGGATACAATGGGTTTTGGAATTGAAGCAATGTCAATGAGTTCTGCAATGAGGTCATTGGGATGGGCAATGATGCCGTGGTAACCGCGGTTAAAATATTGGGCAGAAGGGGGGGTGGGTCGGGAGCCGTACATTAGAATTGTGGTACAGCTTAATTGGATTTCGTGATGAATAATGGCGTCGTCAATGGCTTGATCAATCAGCACCAATCGGATGTTTTTTGCTGGGTTGCGCCACAAGCTGATGCCAGCTAACGCTGTGGGGGCATGCAGGCAGTTAAACGGCAACAGTTGGGTTGTAAATTGGGATAAACAGGTATGAAATGGCCCAATGAATAGGATGCTGGATTGGACAGGAATCAAGGCGCTTTGGATCAATTGGTGATACGCAGGTTGAAGGTAGTGGCATAGGTGTTCGATCGGCGTAGTGCTATTCAAGCTTAGGTCAGTCAGTTGCAGCAATTGGATGGTGGCCTGCCGGTCTGGGTCGTCAACCAGCCCGATGGTAAATATGGGGGGTTTGGTCTTTATTTCGATGGGGCCATGGGTGTAATCGATAATGGCGCAATTAAATTCAGCAAAGGGGTTTTGGGCATTGCGAATACTTTCGGTTGATTGAACAGATACGGTGTAGTGTTGGCGCAATGCATAGCACAGTTTTGAAATAGCGAGATAATTATCGGATATAAATACGATGGATGTGGTCACATGCCCCTCTGGATATTTACTGCTTAGCTATTTTCAAGAATTACTTGGAACAGGAGTGGTGCGACAATGCTAGCATCGCTATGAATCACAAATCGCGGGGTGTCAGCACTTAATTTTCCCCATGTGATTTTTTCATTGGGGTGTGCGCCGGAATAGCCACCGTAACTTTCAGTTGCATCGGTAATTTGGCAAAAATAGGACCACAACGGTACGGATTTTTGTAAGTCTTGATTGAGCAACGGCACGACGCAGATGGGGAAATCACCGGCAATGCCACCGCCCACTTGGAAAAACCCAATGGATGTGTCTTGGGTGGTGGTGGTATACCAATCAATGAGTTTATCCATGTAATGCAACCCAGACAAGACGCAATCTAGGTTGCAGTCCCCCCGACGCCCAGCCGCCACACAGAAGTTGCCCAGTGTGGAATCTTCCCATCCCGGCACATACACGGGCAATTGGCGTTCAGCTGCCGCCAAGACCCAACTATCTTCTTTGGGGACTTGGAAAGCCCCTTCGGCGGCTAGTTGTTGAACCAATGTGTACACATATTCATGGGGCAATCGGCGTTCATTGGCCTCAGATGCGGCTCGCCATGCGGCAATTAAATGCGTTTCAATGCAGCGCATGGCTTCAGCTTCTGGAATGCAGGTATCGGTGACGCGGTTAAATCCGGCATCGTGTAAATCTTGTTCATCGGCAGCACTGAGTTCTCGATAATCGGGAATTGAGCGATAGTGATTATAAGCAATCGCTCGGAAAACATCCTCTTCTAAGTTGGCGCCAGTACAGCAAATGGCATCCACCAATCCGGCACGAATCATGGGGGCTAACGATCGGCCCAATTCAGCAGTGCTCATGGCGCCAGCTAACGTTACGAGCATGCGTTTTCCAGCACGATGGTGGTCAATATACGCGTGTGCAGCTTGCTTTAATGCATTGGCATTAAAGTGATGGTAATGGGTTGTGATAAAGTCCGTGAGCGGTTTGTTTGCCATAATAAACTCCTCGTGCCCCAGTAGTTGGGTGTTGATCTGGAGCGGGAGACGAGGGTCGAACTCGCGACATTCAGCTTGGAAGGCTGATGCTCTACCAACTGAGCTACTCCCGCATTGTTGTATTAGTGTATCATATCTGACGCCGTTGTTCGAGAGAGCGTTGCAGGGTTAGCGGGTCGGCATAATCTAGTTGAGCGCCAACGGGAAGCCCGAATGCCAAGGTTGTTACGGATAGGTTTGAAAATCGAGCCAAGCAATCGGTTAAATACAAGGCTGTCGCATCGCCCTCCAGTGTGGGGCTAATGGCTAAAATAACCTCAGAAAATTGCCCTAGATCAAGGCGTTTGAGCAGTTCTTGAATCCGAAGCATATCTGGCTGAACGCCGTCTAGGGGGGAGATTAACCCCCCCAATACGTGAAATAGTCCATTATAGGCATTGGTTTTGCTTAGCGCGACAATGTCTTGGGGGTAGGCAACTACGCACAAGCTATGGGGGTTGCGTGTTGGGTCGCAACAGATGGTGCAGGGACTGGTTAGGCAGATATTAAAGCAGGTTTCGCAATAAATAATTGATTGGTGGGTGTCCACTAAAGTACGGGCAAAGGTTTGAACATCGGTTCTGGACCAGGATAGTAAGACGAACGCAAGGCGTTCTGCGGATCGAGGCCCAATTCCGGGCAGGCGTTGCAGTTGTTTGATTAATGGCGCAAGTGGGGATTCCAAGTGCTTATAAGCCGGGCAAGTTGAGTCCTCTAGTGACGCTAGTTAGCAATTTACTTGCTTCTTTTTTGGCTTCATCCGTTGCTTGATTAACGGCTTTAATTAAATCAGCCTCTAGTTTTTTGCTGTCTGAATTAGTAAAGTATTTGGGACTAATGCTAATGTCTTGAATCGTCATTTCGCCATTAATTTCAATACGAATTCTATTTTTATAT
>JAQCBC010000085.1 GCA_027621615.1 bacterium | reverse complement strand
CTCCAAATTGAGCCTCCCAAATCACCAAGTTATTGGGTTGTGCCCACGAGTGGCCAAGCTCAAACCCCAGCACACAGTATTCCGATAACATGGAATTGTATACGGTAAAGGGTGCTTGTTTCTCGTGAATATGATTCAAGGGAATGTAGGAGATCTCTTCTGTTTCATGCTTTAAAACGGCATGACGATGCGAAAATGTCCCGCGCTGGGCATCTTGGCCGGATAATCGAACCGCATGCCCATCCGCTAGCAAGGTTCCATACGCCAGTTGCTCAGCAACCGCCCAATCGACCTGACCATCGGCATACATTTTTTTACGGCCATCTAAAATCTTTTTGGTTTTAGAAAATAGAGGAAAATTATCCTCAATTCGGGTCAATGCGGTCATAACCGTATCCAACTTCTTTTTGGATACAGCGGTTTTAATGGATTGATCAAAATCTTGGGTATTGGGCATCCGCAATTGCGTCCACTGCCCTTTGAATGTATCCACACTCAACGGTTTATCTTCTGCACGGGCCGCATCCAACTCGGATTGCAAATGCGTTTTCATATCCGTCATTAACTGCTCGCAATAAGCTGCATCCACAATACCTTCCGCCTGCAATGTACGGGCGAACAAGTTGTATACATTGTCGTGATTTTTAATGATGTCATACATCACGGGCTGCGTAAATCGAGGCTCATCGCCTTCATTGTGTCCGTAGCGCCGATAACCCAAAATATCCACATACACATCCATCTGAAATTCATAGCGAATCGCCACAGCCATTTGCATTGCGTGCACCACAGCAATGGGATCATCCGCCGACACATGAAACACGGGGGAACCCGTTACTTTTGCTAAATCCGTACAATACATACTTGAGCGGCCTTCCAGATAGGATGTGGTATACCCCAGTTGATTGTTAATCACCACATGGACCGTTCCCCCATTATCATAGCCATTCAGCTTCGACATGTTGGTTACTTCATAATTGACCCCCTGGCCAGCCAGTGCGGCATCCCCATGAATCAAAATCGGGACCACATCGGCATACGAGGCATGCCCATTAACCGCTTCGCTATTTTTTCGTTTGGCATATACAACCCCTTGAACAACGCCATTCACGGCTTCCAAATGCGACGGATTCGGAATAAGACTCATGTGCACGTCATGACCCGCTTGTGTTGGCCGATCCGTTGAATACCCCAAATGGTACTTCACATCCCCATCCCCCCCCATGGATGGGTCAATGGATTGTCCATCAAACTCCCGAAAAATCCGCTTATATTTTTTTTCAAAAATAGCTGAAAGCACATTTAATCGGCCACGGTGTGCCATGCCAACAACGATTTCTTTGGCTCCATATGCAGCCGCTTGTTCAATAGCCGCATCCAAACCCGGAACTGCAGCCTCAGCACCTTCCAAGGAGAACCGCTTTTGTCCCACATATTTGGTGTGCAAAAATGATTCAAAAGCAACCGCTTTGGCCACTTGTGATAAAATTTTCTTTTTTTGATCGGTATCATAATTTGGACGATTGGCAATTGGGTCAATGCGGTTGTACACCCATTGACGCAGGGCCGGGTCGGGATTGTACATAAACTCAACACCAATCGACTCGCAATATGTTTGTTTCAAATGCGCCACAATGTCACGCAACGTTGCCAACGGCAAGCCGATATCAGCACCCGCTTCAAACGGCGTGTCTAGGTCATCATCTGATAATCCGAAATAACTCAAATCCAAATCGGCTTTGTGCAACCGACGTTGCCGAATCGGATTGGTTTTAGCGATTAAATGCCCACGCGATCGATAAGCATGGATCAGTTTGGCAACGGCGATTTCTTTAGCGTGAACCGAGTTGTCAGCCCCCAACGTATCCAGCACTTTGTGATCCGAGGGCAATTTTGAAAACTCGTACCCTTCAAAAAATCGGCGCCACTCATGATCAAGAGCCTCGGGATTGGTTTGATACTGTTGATACAAATCATCCACATATGCTGGATTGGCATTGTTTATATACGAAAATGTGTTTGTCATGCGTTATTCATCCTCACTACTTGCTTGTTAACATTGAATGGAGCTCCCGAGCGGGATTGAACCGCTGACCTCATCCTTACCATGGATGCGCTCTACCGACTGAGCTACAGGAGCCTATGGCTATCATTTCAACTCTCGAACCAAATTATCTAACTTGATTTGATCGCAAAACTTAAGCAGATGCTGCCGATCAACAATACCATTTGCAACAATGTTTAGCAAGACCTTTTCACCCAAGACCACATTAATTTCATGGTATTTCTCTTCCGAATAGTACTCTTCAATCCCGGCATAATTGTCTTGAATCGTCACAATGGCAACCGTATCGAGCGCTTCAATAAGTGTTGGTTTTTGAATCACCATGGCAATTTCATCAATTTCAGGGTCATTACGAACCATGTTGATATCTATGGTGTACTGTTTCCCATCATGGTCACTCGTGTATTGCGCTGAAAATAAAATATCCAAGCTGTCATCACTCAAAAGGTCTAGCCCATGGCTATGATGACTGGCTTCATCTAAGCCCATCGAAGCAGTCTTCTCTTGCTTGGGAAAAAACGCGGCGTAAGTCGCTTTTCGCTCGTCTTGCAATTGACTTAATACGCCATGCACAATACGCTGCGCTTCTGTGTAATTCTCTTCTTGAATCATGGATTTTGCGTGATCTAGACGAACTAAAAGATCCAATTGGCGCGTCCTATCGACGGTCTGAGCATAAATATTGCTTGCAAAAATAGCCAAAAAAAATGCCGTTACACACGCTATTTTTAAGTTAAGCTTTTGATTGCGCATTTTGTTGACCATGGTACAGTATCTAGAATACCAAAAAATATGATAAAATTAAAGAGAACTATGACAAAATCAACGCATCACCATGACATTGAAAATCATCATGATGAACTTTTCTACCTAACATCGCGACTGGATCGTGTATTATCAACGCCCAATTCTCACCATGATTTGCATGCTATTATCGAATTCTTAGAGCATTATGTATGGGATCATTTTGCTTTGGAAGAGCAACTCATGAAATCGGCTGATTTTGACGGCTACGGTGAGCACTATGCCGAACACAACCATTTCCGGGCCTTAGTGTTGCAATTACGGCCTTTATTTGACCGACACGCCTATACCCATGTCGCCTTTCGTATTCGCCAGATTACGGACCAGCTCATGCGACATATCCAAACTGTTGATGTAAAATTAATGACGCTATGAAGAAAGATCCTAACGCTGAATTTAAATCATTTTTAGAAAAAACCGGTAGTCGATACTCCACTCAAAAGCAGCGCATTGCATCGGCTCTTTTTAACACGAGCGCGCATTTTGAAATTGAGGATTTTATTGTTACGATGCGCAAAGAAGGGCAAGATCTGTCTCGGGCCACAATTTATCGAACGGTGAAACAATTGCTAGAAGCACAGCTTATTCAAAAAATCACAACACAGGATGGTAAAGTATTTTATGAGCGCAATATTGAAACCCATCAACACGATCATCTAATTTGCAGTGAATGCGGTTCTATTTTTGAATTAGTCAGCGAAAAAATTACCGATTACATTGATCGCTATTGCGAAAAAATTAATTTCAAACCAGATTATCGATCCTTGCATATTTATGGGGTTTGCAACCGATGCAACACTAACAATGGCTAATATTATTCCCGCTATTATACTAACAGGGCTCTGTTTTCTTGGGTTTGGCGTTGGGGTTTTATTTTTTGGAAAACCCGCAGAAAAGACACCGTGTGGAAGTGTCCCCGAGGCGTACAGTCACGACGATTGCCCATCTAAAAAAATGGGGATTTGCCCAACACTCGACGACACTGGATTGATTTCAAAAATTACCCGGCCGTTCTAATTGCCAATCGCCTGGCATACGGCATCCGGGTGCCCATCTACTTTTACGGATTTCCAAACCTTTTGAATACTACCCGTGGGATCAATGAGCACCGTTGAGCGAACAATGCCCATATACGTCTTGCCATAATTCTTTTTTTCCTGCCACACGCCATACGCTTGGCATAGGGCTTTGGTTTCATCGGCCAGCAGCTCAACGGTCAGTTGGTGCTTATCCCTAAATTTTTGATGACTCACAACACTATCCGCAGATACACCCACCACCACCGCTTGTTTATCTGAAAATTCATTGGCTAATTCTGTAAACCCAATGGCCTCTCGTGTGCATCCGGGAGTATCGTCTTTGGGATAAAAATACAGAACTAAATAGCGCCCGGAGTAGTCTGCCAAAGTTCGAATAATATTATCGTGATTTGGCACTGAGAAATCCGGTGCTTGGCTACCAATAGCAAGTGTCATCGTTTATACCTCAACCGTTATATTCTTGTCAGAATTGTAAACTGTAGCTTTGATGTTATCTTCCATGTCAGTATCAACC
>JAQCBC010000084.1 GCA_027621615.1 bacterium | reverse complement strand
AAAACCCATTGCGACGCAAGAACAGGGCTAGCAAGCTAACTACACACAAACTGGACAATGCAGCTCCGGCAAACATATATACACCAAACATGGTTGAATACCAATGTGGCGTTAGTGTCATCACCCAATCAATAGCCGCAAAGCTAATTGTAATCGCATACAGTAAAATACCATACGTGGATCGCTTCTGCGACCGTGCGGTTAGTAATGGATCTGCATTCAAATCTTGTTGCGTAGAATCATTGAAAAAGCCACGTGCTAGAATTATCCAAACAGCAAAGTAAAGTATCGATCGGATAATAAAAAACGGCTGATTTAAATAGGGAGCCTTGCTTTGCAACAACACGTCATGCATCACATGCGATTCATGCGTCCATTCATACAAGCCATGCAACCCCAATAAAATGGGGATAAATAGAATCGCCATAAAGCCCGCTCGATGCATTAAGTGCTCAAATAATCGGCGAACCACAACACTCCATCCGGATCGAGTCAAATGAAAAATAGTGACCCAAAACAAGCCCCCCAACGTAATCGTTAAGAAAAACATAAACACACTCAAATACATGGGCAATCCGTGATTGGCTTGACCCTTCACCAAGAGTAAGGACAACAAGCCAAACACAACCGCTACGACGCCATGCAATCGGGTAAATTTTGAAAACCGACCCGACAACTGCTCCGCTTTAACTTCTACTGATTTCATACGCACTCCTTACTTCAACCGACCCCGGTATTCAGCGGGAACCTCAGACATGGGCACCCCGTCCAATCGCTGCAAAGCACGCACATACATGACAATGGCCCAGCGATCCGCCTCAGAAATTTTATTACCATAGGCCGGCATGTTGCGCACCCCGTTAGCAATAACATCATAGATATACCCGTCCGGGGAATCAACAAGCCGCTCGTCCGCTAAATGCGGTGGGCGCAAATACCCACGCTGAACAACTGTCCCATTGCCAGAACCCGTTTGATCATGACACACCGAACAATAAATATTGTATCGCTCACGGCCGGTTTCCAATACTGCATCCGTAACTTGAATCGGCGCACGCCGCACATACTGCCCACGGGACTCTCCTGTGTAATAGCCAGCAGGCTTACCGGATTTCATAATCTGCGACCGAGAAGCATCCGTTGGGGCTGTGGTCACATAACTATAGGGCACCACCCCATCCGGGAGATCCATCGGCAACTCTTGCTTATCAAACCGAGGCTGATAATCCATATTCACATTGGGGTGAATGGGCGGATTTTCAGACCGAACACCTCGACACCCCGTTAGCCCTACACAGGCCACGACAACTATTAGAATATATATGCACCGTTTCATCGTCATCCTTCGTCCCTCACATCTACAATATTTTGGCCGCCATTTTTTTCTAAAAACTGACGCACCGCTGCTAATTCAAAATTAGGATCTGCGCTTTCAATCACTAGAAAAAAACCATCGGTTGTAACGGACTCAAAGCATGGCTGCGTAAACACTGGGTGATAAAATTGTGGTAGCTTATTAATTGCAAACATCCCAAACACCGTAGCAAACGCACTGAACAAAATCATCAATTCAAACGTAACTGGAACAAAGGCTTGATAACTAAACAACGGTTTTCCACTAATCACCAACGCATAGCCTTTAACCGACACCCATGTTTGCAAACTAAACCCAGCAATAGCGCCGAATACGCCCCCACACAACACCAGCCATGGCAAAGGCGACGGCTTTAAATTCATCGCTTTTTCAATACCATGCACGGGAAACGGGGTGTATGTATCAAACTTGGAATACCCTGCCTTAACAACTGCCTTGGATGCTGCAATCAGAGCATCCGGGGAATCAAATGCCGCCATGACGCCATACAAGGGTGCTTGATTATCACTCATTGTGAGCCTCCTTTGTTCGCATCATGATCCCCATGGCCATGGGGTAAGACTGCTTTAACCTCTGAAATGGCAATCATCGGTAAAAACTTCATAAACAGCAACAGCAAAGTAAAAAACAAACCAAAGCTGCCCACAAATGTCATAACATCCACCCATGTGGGGCTATAGTACCCCCAGCTAGACGGCAAGAAATCTCGAGATAATGATGTAACCGTAATGACAAATCGCTCAAACCACATACCAATGTTCACAAAAATACTAACGACGAGCATCAGCCACGGCGTGGTTCGAATCTTTTTAAACCAAAACAGCTGTGGCGAAATAACATTGCAGCTCACCATGATCCAGTACGCCCACCAGTAGGGGCCAAACGCCCGATTAACAAAGGCATACTGCTCCACCACGTTACCCGAATACCAGGCCACAAAAAACTCCATTGCGTATGCATACCCAACCATGGTTCCGGTCGCTAAGATAATCATATTCATGATTTCTAAATGTCGATCCGTAATCATGGACTCCAACCCAAACAGCTTTCGAGCCACAACCATCAACGTGACAACCATCGCAAACCCTGAAAAAATCGCACCCGCGACGAAATACGGCGGAAAAATGGTCGTGTGCCAACCGGGCAACTGGGATACGGCAAAGTCAAAACTCACAATCGAGTGCACAGAAAGTACAAGGGGTGTCGCCAGAGCCGCTAGCAACAAATACGCCTTTTCATAATGCAACCAGTGCCGACTCGACCCACGCCAACCCAATGAAAAGATACCGTATACAAACTTTGAAATCTTAGTCTTGGCTCGATCTCGAAACGTTGCCAAATCGGGAACCAACCCCACAAACCAAAACAATAACGATACCGTAAAATACGTACCAACCGCAAACACATCCCATAACAGCGGACTTCGGAAATTGGGCCACATCGCCATTTGATTGGGAATTGGGAACAACCAATGCGCCGCCCACACCCGACCAATATGAATGCCGGGGAAAATCAAGGCACAGATAACCGCAAAAATGGTCATCGCTTCGGCGAATCGGTTAATCGATGTTCGCCAATTTTGACGGAATAAAAACAAAATTGCTGAAATCAACGTCCCAGCGTGGCCAATACCCACCCAAAATACAAAGTTAACAATGGCATACCCCCAACCCACTGGATTGTTCAACCCCCAAACGCCAACGCCCTCAAACACCAAGTACCCGATCATGCTCAATAACAACGCAATCCCGGTAATGCCGGCCGACAACCCAATGTGCCACCATTTTGGCGGCTTTGTAATGGCTGGCCGATGCACCGTTTCTGTGATTGCCTCGTAACTGGCGTCGCCTTGAACCAAAACCGTTCGTGCGACAGCTGGATGCTCTGAATATTTACTCATGATGCCCGCCTCCGTGGTTGTCGGATGATGCATGCCCATCACCGCTGGATTTAACAAGTTCTGAATTTGCATTTCGAATCGCCGCTAAATACGTTGTGCGTGATTTTAACCGCAAGGTTCGCAACAATTCATAGTTTCGTTTGCTGTGTCGATCCTTGTATACCCGACTGCTTTCATCCAGAATATTCCCGAATGAAATCGCATCGGCTGGACAACTTTGCTGACACGCCGTCTGAATCTCGCCATCTTGAATAGCCCGTCCGGCATTTTTCGCATCGATACCCACCCGCTTGATGCGCTGCAGACAATACGTGCATTTTTCCATAATCCCGCGCATCCGAACCGTTACATCGGGGTTAAACTGCATCTGCAACTGCTTGGCCGGCTCTTTAAATAATTCAAAGACATGCGTGCTATTCTTTTTCACTGCATGCACATGGCGTTGATGGTAATCAAAAAAGTTAAACCGACGCACTTTTACCGGGCAGTTGTTGGCACAATACCGAGTTCCAACACATCGGTTGTACACCATGTTGTTAATCCCTTCTTCATCATGCACCGTTGCCGCAACCGGACACACCTGCTCACACGGGGCATTCTCGCAATGCAAACACGTCACGGGCTGCTGAACAAAGCCAGAATCTGTGGCATCGTCCTTGGACACTTCATCAAAGTACCGATCCACACGGATCCAGTGCATATCCCGACCATTTCGAATTTCATCTTTGCCCACAATCGGAATATTGTTTTCAGCCTGACACGCAATTACACACGCATTACAGCCCGTACACTTGCTCAAATCAATCGCCATCCCCCATTGATTTCCGGTATCGTATTTATACTCTTCCCAGGATGATTTCTCATGCAAGACATGCTCGGCATGCTGGGCAAAATCGGGGTGCTTTTTATATGTTGCTAGCGTGGCTTTTTGCATTAACGGTCGCCCTTCCATACTCAATTGCTCTTGCGCATTGCTTAATGGATAGGTTTCAAACGTTTGGGTTAGATCTACAGCAACACAACACGTATCAACCGGCCGCAAGGTATACGCATTAAACCCGATACCCGACTCAATGCGGTTCTGACTTTGCTTGCCATAGCCCAATGCCAACGATAGACTGTTGTCCGCAATGCCGGGGATTCGATACGCAGGCACACGCAATGCGGGACCACCGGGCACCCCAACAT
>JAQCBC010000083.1 GCA_027621615.1 bacterium | reverse complement strand
AGTACCCGATTCGCCACCGGCTGTTTTGCTGCTGGATCATCGCCCAGAAGCCTTTACACAGCATGTGCTGCAATTTCCCCGATTGCTTCAACTATCTGGGCATACGCATGCCGGTCAATTACCCCCTTGGGGGGCTCTAGTATGGTTGCGCTACCGCATTACGGCGGGTTGGCGTCGATTGGGACAGGCCCGATTGTACGTATCGCGTGGAACCAGTACCTGGGGACCCCCCATGCGCTTATTTAAGCAGGGGGAAATGACGCTGATGCTACTCAGCGATTAAACGAAAAAATTTTCGCTTCCCCACCTGGACCACGCTGGTTTGTTGATCCCATACAATTTCAGCCTCCGTTTGCACCACACGATTGAGCTTAATAGCGCCTTGATCAAGCAGTCGCCGGGCTTCTTTTTTAGACGGGGCCATAGCGGCCTCTACCAATACGCTGGGCCAGTGCACGGTGGCGGATGCATGGGGATGGTCGGGCATTGAATCGGGGTATTCATTGTTTGAAAACTGCCGCTCAAATTGCGCTTGTGCCACATCGGCTTCAGCAGCGTCGTAACGCTCGGATACAATGCAATGGGCCAATTGCTTTTTAGCGGTCATGGGATGGGTTGTTTCAGATTCAATCGCTTGGCACAAGGCCTCAATGCGGGGCGAATCCCAATCCGTTAGCAAGGCATAATACCGAAACATGAGGGGATCTGCAATGCTCATAACTTTTCCGAACATATCGGCTGGACTATCGGTAATGCCAATGGCATTGCCAAAACTTTTGGACATTTTCTTTTCCCCGTCTAAGCCTTCTAAAATAGGCATCATCAAAACGGCCTGCTGGGGTTGATCGGCCGTTTTTTGAAAATCACGAGCCAATAATAAGTTAAACTTTTGGTCGGTACCCCCACATTCAATATCGGCCCGCACATGGACCGAATCATAGGCTTGCAAGACCGGGTATAAGCATTCATGCAAGTGAATGGGCACTTGGCTGTGATACCGTTTGGTAAAATCATCGCGTGCCAACAATTGCTGAACAGTCACCGTGGATAACCAACGAATTAAATCCGTTTGAGACAATGCCCCCAACCAGTGACTATTGTAATGAACCGTGGTTTTGGCTGGGTCCAAAATCCGAAAGACCTGGTCCTGATAGGTTTTGGAATACTCCGCAATGGCTTCAGCCGTTAAGGGTGGCCGGGTTTTATTGCGACCGGTTGGGTCGCCAATGCTGGCGGTAAAATCCCCAATAATAAAATCAACGTGATGCCCACAGTCTTGAAACTGTCGCAACTTGCGCAAGACAACCGTATGCCCCAAATGCAGATCCGGTCGAGAGGGATCCGCCCCAAATTTAACCCGCAACGGGGTTTGGGTTTCAATGGATTGGGCAAGCTTGGCTTTAAAGGCATCCAAGGGAACGATTTCAGCGACATTGTCGGTGAGCCGTGCGAGTTGTGTGTCTAAATCAATCATCGGCGCGTCACCAAGGCTGGATTAAATCCGGCAGGAGCTTCATAGCCCATCAAGACACACAGCGTACTGGCAATGTGGCTGAGCCCCGGCTGCTCAACGGGAACCCACGCAAACTCAGGGGCATCCACAATGCAACAGGGCACCGGATTGCAGGTATGGGCGGTTATGGGCGTTACCCGACCCGTTGCGTCGCGCTGACCCATGGCATCGGCATTGCCATGATCCGCTAAAATTACAGTAATACCCCCCAGTGCACGCATGGCATCGACCAAGCGATTGACACACGCATCAACCGCCTCAACCGAGGCAATAGCGGCGGCTAAATTGCCGGTATGTCCAATCATATCCCCATTGGGAAAATTAATCCGTCCAAAGGCGTAATCACCCGAACGAATGCAGTCAATAGCCGCATCGGTAATGGCCACTGATTGCATGGCCGGCTGTGCTTCAAACGGGCGGGGATCGCCCAAAATTTCAATATAGCGCTCGCAGGCTGGGTCCACATACCCCGAATTGTTTCCATTCCAAAAATAGGTAACATGGCCATATTTTTGAGTTTCGGAAATGGCAAAGGATCGAATCCCAGTCCCACATAAATAGTGGCTCAAGGGGTCTTCGATTTGGGGTGGTGGCACTAAAAAATGCTGAGGAATGGCCAAATCCCCATCGTATTGCATCATACCAGCAAAAAACACATCGGGAACCCGCTGGCGGTCAAACCGATCAAACGTGGCGTCTGAGTCAAAACACTGAGACAGCTCAATGGCACGGTCCCCCCGAAAATTGGTCAACAAGACCGCATCCCCATCGTGGATGCATCCAATGGGGCCTTGGGCATCGGCAACAACAAACGGCTCAATGTCTTGGTCCGTAATGGTCGGGTTTTGAACATAGGCGGCTTCAATGGCCTCCCGGGCACTCGATACGTGAGGGGCTAGTCCCAACACATGGGTATTCCAACCGCGTTCAACCATGGTCCAATCGGCATTGTAGCGATCCATCGTTATGCGCATACGGCCACCACCCGAAGCAATGCGGTAGTCGTGCTGGGTATTAATGGGCGCCAACACAGCATCCAAGCGATCCAGATAGCCTAAAGCCGATTGGGGTGCAACGTCGCGTCCATCCAGTAAACTATGCAGCCGACACCGCGAAACCCCCGCATCAGCTGCGGCTTGAATCAGGGCAATCGTATGGTCCAAATGTGCATGAACATTCCCATCGGACAACAACCCGATTAAATGCAAGGTACTATCATTGTTTCTCACGGTTTGGATGGCGGTTGTCCAGCTATCGCTGCGAAATAACGACCGGGTGTCAATGGCTGTTTTAACTAAGCTTGCCCCTTGGGGGATCACCCGTCCGGCACCCAACGTGTTGTGCCCCACCTCGCTGTTGCCAATGTCTGAATCACTGGGCATGCCAACAGCTGTTCCGTGGGCCTTTAATGTGCAAAACAACTCGGATTGGTACAGGGCATCCAAATGCGGTGTCTTAGCCTGGTAAACGGCATCAAATTCGTCTTGGTTACCGATGGCAACCCCATCCATGATAATTAACAAAACGGGCCGATGATTCCCCGATGGATGTAGTATGCGGTTCATACCTATTTAGTCTATCTCAGTTTGACCGTAGTTGCAAAGTTGTCTACACTCGACATTTATATGAGTATGACAGTGTTAATGACGGCCATGGCGCAACATCCAGGGGTGGCGATTCATTCGAATTTAGTTCAACCGGGGGGTATTTTTTTTGCGTTGCGTGGGGAAATGGCCGATGGGCATGCCTATGTATCCGATGCCCTGAACAATGGGGCTGCCTATGCGGTGATTGACGATCCAGCGTATCAACACGATGACCGCTGTTTATTGGTGGACAATGCAGAGGCTGCGTTGCAAGACTTGGCCCGATTGTATCGCCAAACATTGACCGAGACAACGGTTGTCGTCGTTGCGGGGTCCAATGGGAAAACCACCACCAAAAATCTCCTGGCGGCGGTTCTGGGGGCTCACTATCCGACGCACGCCACAACGGGAAACTTAAACAATCATATTGGGGTGCCGTTGAGTATCTTGGCGATTCCGAAATCGTGCCGGTATGCGGTGATTGAACTGGGTGCCAATCACCCGGGTGAGCATGCGGCTTTGTGTGATATTGCGCAACCGGAGTATGGCTTAATTACTAATTGTGGCAAAGATCATTTAGAAGGGTATGGGTCCATAGCGGGGGTGATTGCGGCCAATTGCGAGGTGTATGATTATTTGCGTGTCCATTCAGGCACTGCGATTGTCAATTGTGATGACGCTATACTCATGGAACAGTTGAACGGGCTGTCCCACATTGGCTATGCCCAGACGCATCAGACCCCGCATGGTCGGGTCGTTGCACGGGTTACAGAATCGTATCCCCAGGTGTCGGTATCTATCGTCGACACGCACACGCAAGAGCGTGTGACTATTCGCTCCGAATTGCTGGGGCAATTTCAGGCCGATAATATTGCGGCTGCTGCGTGTGTGGGGGTGCATGCGGGGGTGCCCTTAACCAAGATACAAGGGGCGATTGAAGCCTATGTGCCGGATAACAATCGATCCCAAGTAATTGAATGGGGATCCAATACCGTGATTCTCGATGCCTATAACGCCAATCCTAGCAGTATGGCTGCCATGCTGCAGTATTTTTCGGACTACCCAGCAACCGCCAAATGGGTAATTTTGGGGGATATGTTTGAATTGGGGGCCGGGTCTGAGTCCGAGCATTTGGCCATTGTAAATCAATTAAAAACGCATGCGTTTGATCAGGTAATTTTAGTGGGGCATGGCTTTAAATCGGTCAAAGCCGGTTTGGAGTGTTTGCATTTTGATGATGCCGATGCCCTGTCTGTATTTTTAAACCAGCACCCCATACACGATGCATGTATTTTAGTGAAAGGCTCCCGCGGGATGCGTTTGGAAACGGCGTTTGTATGAGCAAAGCGTTAGACTATTTCGGCATCGATTGCCCACCCGAGCGATGGTCGTTGGATTGGGA
>JAQCBC010000082.1 GCA_027621615.1 bacterium | reverse complement strand
GAGTCCGTGACCATTACGAAAGCCGATGTTCTGGCCTATTTGGAGACCAACACGGCGGCTGATTTTCAACGGTCGGTGATTGATGAGTTGGCGGCTTCATGAGTGATCGGTTAAAAGATACCGTTCAGTTACCCCAAACGGATTTTCCCGCACGTGCGGGTTTAGCGGATATGGAACCGCGGTGGTTGGCGCAGTGGGCGGATCAGCCGCAAAAAAAATCCGATGCCCCGCGGTATCGCTTGCACGATGGGCCCCCGTATCCCAATGGGGACATTCATGCAGGGCATGCGTTAAATAAAGTGGTGAAAGACGTGGTGTGTCGGTCTCGGCATATGATGGGCCATCGCATTGATTTTCAACCGGGGTGGGATTGCCATGGCTTGCCCATTGAAACGCAAGTAATTAAGAAAAAGTCGGTGGATGCGTCAGATTCAGTGGTGTTTCGTAACCAGTGCCAGGCATTTGCCCAGGATTATGTGGCGCGTCAGCGCACGGAGTTTCAGCGGTTGGGCATTGAAGCAAATTGGGACCAGCCGTATTTGACCACCCATCCAGACTATGAAGCCCATGTGGTCTCGGTGTTTGGTCAATTGGTGGATGCCGGATTGGTGTATCATGGGCGAAAACCCATTCATTGGTGCACCTGTTGTAAAACGGCGTTGGCTGAAGCTGAAATTGAATACGATACCCATCAGTCGGTATCCGTAACGGTTCGGTTTCCCCTGAGCGAGTTACCCGGTGTTTCAACGGATTTGCCCGTGTCGCTATGGGTTTGGACAACCACACCCTGGACGTTACCAGCCAATGTGGGGTTGGCCGTGCATCCGAATTTAGAATACGGTGTGTTTGACTTGGGCACTGAAGTAGCCGTTGTTGCAAACACGCGGTGGGCCGCCTTATCGGAAACACTGGGGGTATCGGGTCAATGCCTGGCAACGCTGTACGGCCGAGACCTTGAGGGGTGTGTGGCCAGCCATCCCTTTTTGGATCAGCCAGCGCCGATTGGGGGTGCTGATTTTGTAACCGATAGTGATGGGACTGGCATTGTGCATATTGCACCCGGTCATGGTGTGGATGACTATCAGGTGGGTCAGTACTATGGCTGGGACGTGGTAATGCCTGTGGATGATTCGGGCTGCTTAACCCAGGGGGATTGGGCGGGTCAGTTTGTGTTCAAGGCGTCACCGCAAATTCGGGATCACCTCAATGCCACCCATCGCTTGGTGCATTCGGCGACGATTCAGCATGCCTATCCGCACTGTTGGCGGTGCCACAATCCGGTTATTTTTCGGGCAACTCCCCAATGGTTCATTGCAATGGACACTCCCATGCCCAATGGGAAAACCTTGCGGGCCATGGCGATGGAGTCTTTATCGAGCATTCAGTGGGTACCAGAATGGGGGAAAACGCGCATTCAAGCCATGCTTGAACAGCGCCCCGATTGGTGTATTTCGCGGCAGCGTCGGTGGGGGATTCCCATTCCAGTCGTTCGATGTCAGTCGTGTGGAGAGCCAGCCTTAACACCCGCGGTTAATGCCGCCATTCAGACAGCTGTTCGCACGCATGGCTCAACGGTTTGGTTTGAGCAATCCGCCGCGGAGATACTTCCGGCAACTACTACGTGTGCAGCTTGCGGTAGTCAGGCGTTTGAAAAAGTGATGGATATTTTGGATGTTTGGTTTGAATCCGGTAGTAGTTTTATGTTGGATCCAGAGCCCGCGGATCTGGTCATTGAAGGGACGGATCAGCATCGCGGTTGGTTTCAATCCGCGTTGTTGTTGGCCCTAGCCGTTCGAAAAGAGCCGCCATTCAAAGCGGTAATGACTCACGGGTTCATTGTGGATGAGCAGGGTAAAAAAATGAGCAAATCCAAAGGCAATGCCACCAAACCGGAGCAAATTGTTCAAAGTTACGGTGCCGATATTTTGCGTTGGTGGGTTGCATCGGTTGATGTAAAAGACGATGTGCAGCTATCTCCCCAATTGTTGGATCAGGCGAAGCAGGCGTTTTTGAAGATTCGAAATACCATTCGGTTTTTATTGGGGAATTTGAATGGTTTTTCAGGCGACAGAGTGTCTGTGGATGCGTTGGCTCCGTTGGATCGCTGGATTGTGCATCGGGCACAAACGGTACACGATGCGGTGGTGCTGGATTATGAAGGCCTGGCCATTCATCGAGCGGTGCAACGGCTGGTACAGTTTTGTTCGGGGGATTTGAGTGCGCATTATCTAGACAGCGTGAAAGATCGCTTGTATTGCGATGCCCCTCAGTCAGAATCGCGTCAATGCGCCCAGTCAACATTGGCCTACTTGTTTGAGTTGCTGATTCGTATGATTGCCCCTATTTTGGTATTTACAGCTGAGGACGCGTACCAATATTATGCGTTTAAGACCAACTCCAGCGTGCATGATTTGACATTTCTGGACCCCGGTGCGCATTCAACAGCTTTGGCCCAGCAAGAAGCCGATACAACCTGGGCAGCCGTTTTTTCGATTAAAGAACAAGTATACCAAGCGGCTGAAGTGTTGCGTCAAAATAAAGTAATTAAGCAGTTTTTACAGACGCAGGTAGCGATTACATTACCGGAATCGTTGGCCCATTTGCAGACGTTTACCGAGTGGCGATCGGTGCTGTTAGTGGCCGAAGTTACGTGTTCGGTGGATGAAACGGTGACCGATCCAGTGGTTTCAGTCACCCCAGTAGCGCATAAAAAATGTGATCGATGCTGGCGCTACGATGCAACGGTATCGGATCAAGTGTGTGCACGGTGTGCGCATGTTATGGAGGTAGTACAATGAGTGTATTAATTATTGGAACAGTAGCGTTTGATACGATAGAAACCCCGACAAGTCAGGGGCATCGATTGTTGGGGGGCTCTGCCACCTATGCGTCGATGGCGGCGGCGTTGTTTAGTTCGGTTGGCGTGGTCAGTATTGTGGGGCATGATTTTAATCAGTATTCGGCGTTTCACACGCGCAATATTGACACTACCGGTATTGCCGTTGGGGATGGCGATACCTTTCATTGGAGTGGATACTATACCGGGGATATGGCGCAAGCGATGACGCGGCAAACGGATTTAAATGTTTTAATGGACTTTAACCCACAGGTTCCGGACGCATGGCGGTCGGCAAAAACGGTATTTTGTGCCAATGTGGATCCGGAATTGCAAAAAAAAGCCATTCAGCAGGTCCAGTCGCCGAGTTGTGTGGTGTTGGATACGATGAATTTCTGGATTGAACACAAGCGGGAGGCGTTGCTGGATGTGTTGCCGTTAGTGGACCTGGTGGTACTTAACGATCAGGAACTCATGCAATTAACAGGAGCCAGCAGCATTATGGCCGCCTTGCCCATTGCCTTATCGTATGGGCCGCGGCATATTATTGTGAAGAAAGGGGAGCATGGTGCGTTGTTTTATGATGGTACGCAGTTTTGCGTGGTTCCCGCCGTGCCCATTATGACGGCGGTAGACCCAACGGGTGCGGGGGATACCTTTGCGGGTGGTTTGGTTGGCATTTTGGATCAACTGGATACGGTGGATTTGGATGGCATTCGTCGTGCGATGGTTCATGGCACGTTGTTGGCGTCCAACACGGTTCAAGGGTTGGGGACACAAGGCCTAGCCGATGTAACATCCGCTCAATTAAAAACGGAGTACCAGACGTACCATCGGTATGCTGGCCTTGGCACTGACTTAGTCTGATGACGGTTTCGGATACAGACGCTGTTTGCCAATACGATCAGTACGATTACCAAGCCGAGTTTTGGACCGGTCGAGACTATGAGCACCAGGTGGAGCATCACTTGGTTCAGCAGCTTTGTCAGCGGTATGTAGCTGGCGAGACCTTATTGGATGTCGGATGTGGGTTTGGGCGATTATTTCCGGCTTATTCTGCCAGTGCTAACCAATTTTATTTGGTGGATTATTCGCAATCCATGTTGGATCAAGCCCAGCAAGCCATTCAGTCCGATAGGGTGACGTTCCAACAAGCTAGTGTGTATGAATTGCCGACGCATTGGCCCCAGATGGATGCGGTGATTATGATGCGGGTATTGCATCATACGCCCAATTTAGATGCGGTATTTTCAGAGTTAAATCGGGTGTTGCGACCGGGAGGGGTGTTAATTCTTGAAATTCCCAATCAAAAACATTGGTTAAATCGGCTTCGGTTTCGGTTGGGGCGGATGTCGCACAATCCGCATGACACGACGCCCATGGCCTTGGGCCGATTGTTTTACAATTATTTGCCCGAGCATGTGTTTTCGGTGATGCAGCAGCATGGTTTTTCGATGGAGCATCGCGTGAGCCATTCGTTTTTTCGCAATCCATGGCTGAAGCGTCGGGTGAGTGCACGAGTTTTAGCCGGTTTGGATCGGGGGTTTCAAGGGTTGTTGGGGCGGTATTTAATTGCGCCATCACTGTATGTTGTAGCGAGGAAAACACCATGTTAAATGAGCGACAAGCGTCCGTATTGGCTAGTTCCGGGCGGCCGTTATTGGTTGTTGCTGGAGCGGGTGCGGGCAAAAC
>JAQCBC010000081.1 GCA_027621615.1 bacterium | reverse complement strand
CCATCTAACAATGTTATTGTTGTCATTACTATTTAAGTAAACACTAAATAAACAAAAAAGTCTACGACTATATTGCTCCAGAGACACAGCGCCTCAATGTGGCAAGAATCTTTGACTGATTTTGATAATCACGGTCCATTACGTTCTTGCGCCCCTTTAACCGAACCATGGCATGCAACTGGCTATCCAGCACATGCACCTGCGCCCACGGATACCGACGAAAAAACCGCTGCGTGCTGTCTGGATTTACCACCGGATCCTGGCGCGACACAAACACCGTCATGGGAACCACGGGCAATGTCTGAATTCGAGAACAGACTTGGCGCAGCTTATGCAACTGCTTCAACGCTTCATACGGCACCGTTTTATAGGTATGCTGGTACTCTTCTGGCTGCTTTCCAGCCGTCCAATCCACCGTTCGAATCAACGGGCCCCAAAGCCCAACGGTTCGCAATCGCCACCGATGTTGTGCCTCAATAAATGGGTCCACCAGGACAATATGATGCGGCAGCGGCTGCAGCTGCCCTGATGCCAATGCCATTAACATCAACGAAGCACTGGTTGAAATCAAGCCCAATGATACCGGGTGCGATTGCGCCAATACCGTGTACCGATCCACCACCGGCTGCCCCCAATCCTGCCACGTACTTGTCCGAAACCGATCCGCCCATGCCGCATGCTCCGTCACGGTGTGTGCACCCAACAATACGGTCTCCGCCACTGGCCCCAGTAGCGCCTGACACTCGGCCCATTCCGCCGATGAATTGGCAAACCCGTGGCTAAGTAGCAGGGAGGGTTTCAACATACACGCTGCGGGATGGAAACGCAAACGACACCCCTACACGCTGAGCAATGGCCATGATTTCATAGTTAATGACTTCACGCCACTGCAGCTCATCCGCCCATCCCCCGACCGTTAGAAAATACGACACATAAATATCCAACGACGACTCCCCAAATCCATAAAACCGAACATGGGTATGCTCAGCCCGGATCACCGGTACCGTTTCCAAATATGCCCGAACCTGCTCAACAAAGGCCTGCAGATGATCCCGCGATGTGCCATAAGTCACCCCCAATACCTGCTTCACACGCCGATGATTGCGTTTCCCTCGGTTATCAATTTTAGTATTGGTCACTGTGGCATTGGGCACCGTCACGAGGGAATCTTCCAAGGTGCGAATGCGTGTGGACCGCATTCCCAAATGCTCCACAACACCCTCCGTTCCATCCACAACAATGTAATCCCCCACTGAAAACGGCTGATCCACCACAATATTTACCGACCCAAACATATTGGAAAAGGTGTCTTTGGCGGCCAAAGCAACCGCAAACCCGCCCAACCCCAAGCCAGCCAAAATAGACGTGACATTGTAGCCCAACGCATGCAGCGCATACACAATCACCCAAACAAACACACCCAACCGAGCCAACCGAGACCCCGTATCAATCAGATACGTCGCCATTTGTGCATTTTGAACACGCTGAGCCCGCCGAATAGCAATCGGGTGCATCCACTGCAACAACCGATACACCGCAACCGCCACCCCAATGTTCACAGCCACCATCACACCGGGAGTGAGTTTAGCCATATAGCCCGCTAAATCGGACAGCCCCCCGGCATACCGCATCATCAAAATAACGGCAACCCAACGCAACGGGCGAATAACAGGTTGGAACGCCGACCCCCGCCATCGGTACACACTGCGTGCCAGCAACCACGTCACGACCCATGTCCCCAGCCCAGCGCCTAAGACAAGCCCCCCATCACTCAGCATGCCCCCAAGACTATGGAGCGACGGCCACTGCATGGTTAGACCCGTTCAACGTAGCTTTTATCCGTCGTGTTAATGCGAATTGTATCCCCGTTTTTAATAAACCCAGGGGCATTCACCGTAATCCCATTTTCCAACACTACCGGTCGCAAGGACGATGTTGCGGTAGCGCGCTTAATTTCTGGTGGCGCTTCTGTGACCACAAACACCATGGTTTTGGGCCATTCAATCCCCACAATCATGGCATCCACAACCTGAATGGCATAACTCTCCCCTTCTTTCAAAAAGTCATCGCCAAATTCAATCAACGAATCCGCCACATACAACTGTTCAAATGTTTCGTCATGCATAAACACAAATTGATCATGCTCTTTGTACAAAAACTGCATGCTTTCTGTTTTGACATCCACACGATCCACTTTATCTGAAGAGCGAAACCGATGCTCCATGTTTTTTTGATTGACTATATTTTTAAGTTTGGTTTGCATACAAGCATCCCCTTTACCGGGGGTTCGATGCATCACCCAAGTCACCCGATACAACTCATCATTGAGTCGAATCACCATGCCTTCTCGAATCTGTGTTGCAATAATCATACTCTACCTTTTGCTAAGCGTATCACATCGCTCATTTTATTGTAATCTTTTTTCCCAGGTTCCGATTCCACACCCGATGAAATATCAATCGCATACGGCGATACCAACTGGATGGCTTTTTCAATATTGCTGGCATTAATACCCCCAGCCAAAATAAGGGGAACGCCCTGCTGTTTGACCAAGTTGGCCAAGCTCCAATCAAACGTTTGGCCGGTTCCGCCCCGAATATCCTGGACTTTCGTATCCACCAAGATACTGGAGACGAGTCCCTGATACATGGGCATCGTATCTAAATCCGCTTCAGACTGAACGGAAAATGATTTAATCACCCGATGATGCACATCCATGCAATAGGCTGGGGACTCCTCTCCGTGAAGCTGAATCGTGTCCAACCGGCATTGCTGCGCCACCGCATGAACATACTCCAGAGACTGGTTCACAAACACGCCCACCAACTGAACAAACGGCGGCAAAAACGGGACAATCTCTTGCACCGTGTCTGGGGTCACGTACCGAGGGCTTTTTTCATAAAAAATAAAGCCTAACGCATCGGCCCCCAGCATGGCTGCCTGTACGGCATCGTCTTTATTGGTTAATCCACACAGTTTAACTTTCATGCTTGACTCGTCGATTGATTGACAAACCAGGCACGCACGTCCCGAGTGTCGTCCACAAGTCCTTCACCAATTAAAACGGCATCGTACCCAAGATCGGCAATTGTTTGCAATTCTTGCCCACACGTATACCCACTTTCTGCCACCACGGGATGCCCAGGAAACGCCTGGCGAATTGGCTCATACAGCGCAACCGCCGTTTGCAAATCCACCTCAAAGGTTGTCAAATTTCGATTATTTACCCCAATAGCGAACTGCCCGGTGAGCCCCTGCAACGCAGTCACTTCCGATTCGGCATGCACCTCAATAAGCACTGTCAATCCCAATTGATTGGCCACCGCAACCAGCTGATGCATCATCGCCGGTGTCAAACAAGCGGCAATGAGCAAAACGGCATGGGCCCCATACTGAACGGCTTGGTGCAATTGAATCGGATCAATAATAAAATCTTTGCGTAAAATCGGCACTGTGGCCACCGCACGCGCCTGTTGCATATACGCCAAAGACCCTTGAAAAAACGGTTCATCGGTAAGCACTGATAACGCATGGGCACCCGCCTGACAATACGCTTGGGCCACCGTTTCTGGGCAAAACGAATCTCGAATAACCCCTCGGGATGGGGACGCTTTTTTCAATTCGGCAATTAAACTCAAGCCCGAGCGGCTCAATTGCTCCAAAAACCAATGGCCCTGGACCTGTGGGGGTTCTGGATACACGCCCAACTGTGCCAACCATTCTGGCTGCTGATAAAGTTCAGCAACGGCCCGTTTTTTTTCCTCTAAAATCGTCGCAAGCATTGTCATTGGATTGCCTTATTCACCAACCGAGACTTGGGGGGCACAGACTCGGTAATCCACAAATTACCGCCAATAACTGACTGTTCGCCAATCACGGTATCGCCCCCTAAAATCGTTGTCCGGGCATAAATTGTAACGTGGTCTTCAATCGTTGGGTGGCGTTTTTCATTGGTTTTATTTCCCTGACGGGGAATCCGAAGCGCCCCAATCGTGACCCCCTGGTACAAACTCACGTGCTCGCCAATAATGGCCGTTTGGCCAATCACAATGCCGGTTCCGTGATCGATAAAACAATGCCCGCCAATTGTCGCTTGGGGGTGAATGTCAATACCGGTGTCACTGTGGGCAATTTCAGTCATCACACGGGGAATGAACACCACACCTTGTTGGTGCAAAAAATGCGCCACACGGTACACTAAAATGGCCCAAAATCCCGGATATGCCACAATCACTTCATCGGGGTGATCCGCAGCGGGGCACCCGTCAAATGTTGCCATTTGATCCGTCTTTAATATCGACCGAAGCGTTGGAATATACTGAAAAAACTGATCCACAACCGCATGGGCTTGGCTGCTGGTTTTTGCCAATCGGGTATCGGTCAAGCCGGTATGCAATAAAGACCGAATGGTGGCGAGGGTATCCAGTGTTGTAGTGCGGATATCGTGAATGGGTTGCTCAAAATATCCGGGAAACAGAACCGTGCGAATAGCCATCAGCAAGTCAGTAATCATGGCCTTGGACGGCCATGGGCGATCATCCATAATTCCGCCATGCGTGTTATACGACGAAATAATGGCATCGCAGGCTGCCTGGTTGGAATTCTCTGAAAATAGCTGGG
>JAQCBC010000080.1 GCA_027621615.1 bacterium | reverse complement strand
GGACCTTAAACCGTTGGTTGTGACAACAGCGACCGTGGATGCCATTCAACAAACACTCCCAGAGCTTCCAGATGCTGTTCGAAGCCGATATAAAACAGAGTATGCGTTGCCAGATAACGCCATAGAGGTACTCATTCAAGATCGAAATTTACATCAATTATTTAACGATTGCCAAGCGTGTATTCAAACAACACCGTTGCCTGAATTGGCAAAATGGTTGGTTGGCCCGATTCAGTCACTATTAAAAACACAATCACCCAAAACACACTTTTCGCCCAGCGATATTGCTTGGCTATTGGATGAATGCGCGTCGGGTAAATTATCAAAGACCATGGTTAAAGATGTGTTGGAGCAACTCAAACCCGGAATGACGGCTCAAGAGCTGGTGAACCAACAAGGCGGGGGTCAAATTTCAGATCAGTCCGAGCTAGTTAGCCTGGTTCAGTCAGTGATGGCTGAAAACCCCGATGTGGTTAAAAAAATTCAAGACGGGAAAGTTGCGTCGGCCAACTTTCTTATGGGACAAGTGATGAAATTGAGCCAAGGACGAGCCAAACCGGATACCGTTCGGGCACTAATTTTAGAGGCCTGCGGTGTTGCGGTCTAGTCAGTATGGATACAGTTTACGACCCCCAATCGTTTGAATCGGATATTTATCATCAGTGGGAATCAGGGGGATACTTTTCACCCGATTTTTTTTCGGATGATCGTCCGTGTTTTTCAATGGTCATCCCCCCGCCGAATGTAACGGGAAAGTTGCATATGGGGCATGCCTTAAATCATACCCTTCAAGATATTCTGGTGCGGTGGAAGCGGTTAACCGGGCATCGTGTGTTGTGGGTCCCGGGGACGGATCATGCGGGGATTGCTACACAGGCCGTTGTTGAAAAGCAATGCGCCAAAGAAAATACGGATCGACACCAACTGGGACGCGACGCCTTTATCCAACGAATTTGGGATTGGAAAACACACTATGGGTCTCATATTGAGAACCAAATTCGGCGGTTGGGGGACTCGGTGGACTGGTCTCGTCAACGCTTTACACTGGATGATCAACTGGTTAAAGCTGTTCGGCACCATTTTGTAACCCTATACAATCAGGGCTATATTTATCGGGGAAAGTCGATTACCCATTGGTGTATTCGATGTCAATCAGCGTTATCCGATATTGAGGTGAGTCATGTGGATCACTCCGGAAGTTTGTGGCATATTCGATATCCGCTCGACACCGGGACGGGTTCAATTGTTGTGGCGACGACCCGGCCGGAGACTTTGTTGGGAGACCAAGCGATTGCGGTTCACCCCGATGATGCTCGATATGCGCAGTGGATTGGCTGTTCGGTTCAGCTGCCGCTATGCAATCGGACTATTCCTATTATTGCTGATGATGCTGTAGACCCTGAATTTGGGACCGGCGCGGTTAAAGTGACTCCTGCACACGATCATACTGATTACGAGATTGGCCAGCGGCATAACCTCGAACCTCGGGTTATTATGGACATCAATGGCCATTTAACGGGCGATATCCCATCGGACTATCACGGAATTTCACGCGAGGATGCTCGGGCTAAAATCATCCAAGACTTAGGGGGGTATTTGGTCCAAACAACCGATCACACCGTTCCGCAAGCTCGGTGTTATCGGTGCGATACGGTTGTCGAGCCCCGGCTGTCTAAACAATGGTTTGTGGCGATGAAAGACCTGGTTCAGCCGGCTATTGCGGCAATTCAGAATGGCGAGGTTCAGTTTCAACCCAAACGCTGGGAATCGTTGTATTTAGACTGGATGAACACAATTCGGGATTGGTGTATTTCACGCCAAATTTGGTGGGGGCATCGGATTCCGGTTTGGTATGACCCGGATGATCCCGATACGCCTATTGTGTGTGCTGAGGACCCCGACGACCCCAAACTGATTCAAGACCCGGATGTCTTAGACACATGGTTTAGCTCGGCCTTGTGGCCGTTTTCAACCTTAGGTTGGCCTGAAAAAACACCTGATTTTGACCAGTTTTACCCAACAAGTTCCTTAGTGACGGGGTACGATATTATTACCTTTTGGGTGTCTCGAATGATGACGATGGGGATGCATCATTGCCAACACCCACCGTTTCATACAGTGATCGTCCATGGTTTGGTACGGGATATTGCCGGGAAAAAAATGAGTAAATCGTTGGGCAATGTGATTGACCCTATTGACCTAATGGATACCTACGGTGCCGATGCCCTTCGGTTTTGCTTAGCTAGCCATGCAACTTTAGGGGGGCAAGATATTCGGTTTTCAGTTGAAAAAGTAGAATCGTGCCGAAATTTTGCTAATAAACTATGGAACGCAACCCGGTATTTGTTGCGACAGCCCGTGGGATCGGTATCGCTTAATCAACCCGATGTTCAGACTGAAGAAGACCGCTGGATTGTCAGCCAGTGGTATACAACTCTTGAATCAGTCAATCACCAGTTAGAGCAATACAATATGGCCGCTGTCACTGAAACAATGTGGCAATTTACGTGGAACTATGTTTGTGATTGGTATATTGAGATGACAAAGTCTCGAGCATCGGAGGCAGCCCCGGTATTGGGCTGGGTCTTGAGTCAGATATGCATTGTTTTGCACCCCTTTATGCCCTTTATTACGGAACGGCTCTGGGCAGAGCTTCAAGCGCATGGCGCACAATTGCCGGATAAAGTGATTGTTGCCCAATGGCCAACGGTGCGGACCTCGGCGATTGCAACGGAATTAAATAGTACGATGGATTTGGTGTTGTCTATGATTCGATCAATACGATCGTTGCGCAAGCAGGTTCAGTTGAAAAATAGTGTGTTATGCGATGTCTATATAGCGGGTGATTGTGTTGATCAACTCGCCCCATACCACCGGTTTTTTAAACAACTCGCCGGGGTGTCCAATGTATGCTCGGGCAGCTGCCCGGGCCCCCATATTCCAGCGGTTGTATCGGGGTACACGCTTGGGATTCCAATTACGGAATCCATTGATATTACGGGCCACCAGACACGGTTAGAGCAACAAACCAAACAAACCAAACAGGCCTTGGATCAAGTCAATAAAAAATTGACAAATAAGGGTTTTTTAAATCAAGCCCCTGAGCAAGTCGTTGCCGACATTCAAACCAAACAACACCAACTCCAGTGTGATTATGATCAATTGATGATACAATTGAAAGCACTATCACACAATGTCTAAGTTTATTACACAGTTAACACACGATCTTGCTTGGCGGTCTAAAACCCATGGGGTCCAGTATAATTTGGACGCATTTTATGGGTATCTGAATGCGTTAGGCAATCCCCATCAGGAACTATCTAGGTGCCTACACGTGGCCGGAACCCATGGCAAAGGCTCAACCGTAGCATTTTTAGTGTCTGGTTTAATGGCTATGGGTTACAGTGTTGGATCGTTTACATCACCCCATATCCGCAGCTACGCAGAGCGTATTCAAATTAACAACACACCGATTAAAACCGATGATTTTTGGCGAATTTATCATACCGTACTTGATCGGTTAAACGTGAATAAAACAGACGCCAATGCTCAAAAAAAAGAACCAACAGAATTTGAGGTACTAACCTTGGTTGCGTTTCTGTATTTTCAAGAAAAACAGCCGGACTTTATTGTCTTTGAAACGGGTCTGGGTGGGCGAATGGATGCCACGAATGTGATTCGACCCGTTGTGTGCAGCATCACAAAAATTGGCTGGGATCATATGGAAATTTTAGGAAACACATTGGTGGATATTGCCGCTGAAAAAGCGGGTATTATTAAACCGAGAACCCCGGTTGTCAGTGTTCAACAAGATTCGATTTGTGAATCGGTCTTGTCTTTGGTCGCTTCAGACAATCAAGCGCCGTATCAAATTTCAGCACCACTGGACTCGGTTGATGGGTTTCATCTTAAGGCAGATATTCAGTGCGAAAATGCCGGGCTGGCATTAGCAACCTTGAATTTAATCTTTCCCGATATTGACAAAGATCGCATGATTCGGGCCTTTAAAACCACCCAGCTTTGGGGCCGGTACACCACGATTATACCTAAAAAAACACCCGAAAAAACACTTGTTGTAGACGCTGCCCATAATGTTGAAGGGATTCAAGCCCTAGTTGAACAAATAAGCCACGACTACCCCGATTTGTACCCCGATCACTGCGTGTTTGTTATGGGGATTTTAAATCGAAAAGCCTATTCGGATATGGTAAGCCTCATTCAAGCACCGGTGCGGCTGGTAGATTTTCAACCCGGGGTTAGTGTTGGGCCCAATGCAACCGTGCCTCATTATGTTACCCACCATACACTTAGGGATCCCAATTTGTTATCCGGGCGGTTGGTTGTGGTAACAGGGTCAATTTATTTTTTAGGCGAAATTATCCACTATCTGCCCGATTCTGATTAAGTATGCAAGATTTGTATACTATAGAACGATTATGTAGTCATAGTGAGTCTTGCATTTTATAAAATAAATATCAATGAAGGCAACTTCGGTCAGAGGGCGGCTCGTCAGGAAGAGGAGTTGGGAGAGTTTTTTTATGAAATGATTGAACCCAAGCTTCCCGGAAGTTTAGAGGGAAATTTAGAGCTTGTTGAACAAAAAAAAGCCTTTCAACAACCAGGTACAGCGCGCAAACAGTTTTGGAAAAAACAGG
>JAQCBC010000079.1 GCA_027621615.1 bacterium | reverse complement strand
CCAAATAGGCACTGCCCCCGGTTGCTTTGGACATGGCGCCAATGGTCATGGCCAACAACAAAATAAGTGAGCCCAAAACAACACCCTTAAAGCCTAAAGAGAGGCCATCGATAACATCTTTGGCTCCCATACCCCGCAAGAATGCCATCAGAATGGATGTCATTAACGCAAGGCCAAATGCCCACAATACTTTGGGTGATCCTAGCGTAATATAGGTACTAATGGCGAAACCCAAGACAACTAGCAATGGAATAAAGAAATCCCCAATTGTAATTCGATAGCCACTGGGGACATGATCAGTATCGTAATGCAAACTATTCACGGGCTCTGCATCGGGGGCGTCTAGCTCACCCGTTTCACGGGACCGTCGAATCGCTGCGTTTAGCTGTTGCCCACACCAGGGCAAGCGTTCAATACTTAACAGCAGTGTCGATGTGATCGCAAAAATGGCATAGAAATTAAACGGAATGCTTTTGAAAAAAAATGCAATTCGATCCGCTTCTGTGGCCAACCAGGCGGCACCACCCACAAAACTAAACGCCTGAACGTAACTGGGCCAGGCGTTAAACGGCAGCAATATTGCAATGGGAGAGGAGGTTGAGTCAACAATAAAGGACAATTCTTCGTGACTGACCCGTTCTTCGTCAGCGAGTGGTCGAACGGTTGTGCCCACTAAAACAGCACTAACGGTTCCCCCTTGGAAAAATATAATTCCCAATAACCAGGCGACAACTTTAGCGGTTTTGGGGCCACGCACAAAATGCTTGGCCATGAATTCAGCAAAGGCTTTGGATGCTCCTGTTTTTTCCCACATGCCCATTAAGCCACCCAATAACCATAAATATAAAATTAAAACAGTGGCGGCATTTTTAGACATAAAGGTCGGGACCAAGACATCGTCTAAGATATTAAATTTTCCAATTAAAAAAGCACCGGCAATAATCCCCCCAGATAAAGCAGTGATGGGTTCTTTGACAATCCAACACAATAAAATAGCAACAATGGCGGGTAATAAAGACCAAATTCCCCAATGGCGTGTCACTTTTAGGCGTTGAATATCGCCGTTGGGCTGAATGACAAACTCTTCGGTAACAGCCGGTGTTGTTTTAGCGGCATTCACGGCCTCGAGGTTTTGAGGTGTTAAATAGGCGGTATCAATCGGGACCAAGTTTTCAATAATAACGGGGGCTTTATTGTAGGTGTACGCCCATTGACCGGTTTCTGTTTTGAAAGCATCCACGCTCATGCGTTCAATGGTCCATGTGGGTGGTGTTGTTTTGCCAATATACAAGGACAGTAGAATGCCAATGATCAAAACCAATGATGCGGGGCGTGTAATTGTTCTGAATAAATTTTTCATAGTAAGGGATAACCTCTCTGCTGTGTTAAAACATTAAAAACGAACAGTCTATATTATAACATTGAATCCAAAATAATTGTGCTTGAATTATAGCAGGTTGACTGTGCTTGATTTTTTGTGCTAGAGTTTTAATATCGTCGCGGGGTAGAGCAGTGGTAGCTCGTCGGGCTCATAACCCGGAGGTCGCAGGTTCAATTCCTGTCCCCGCTACCAAATTAGAGGGTTTTGCGTTATACTGATTTTTATACTTATGAATCAAGCAAAATCGGAACGTGTGCGTGCATTAATTGAACTTGAGGTTCGGCCTGAAGAGCAAAATGGATTTGATCGTGCAGCGGGTCGTATTTTTCGGCATGACAATGTGATTGATCACTACTTAATATCGGGCCGATATGACTTTTTAATTATTGTAGAATCCGATAGCATTACGGGAATTTCTGAGTTTGTCTCCAATCAATTGGCACCGCTGAAATCCATTCGATCCATTACCACGCACTTCATCTTAAAACGGTATAAAGTCAATGGGGTCTTGTTGGATGATACCAACACACGCGATCGATTATCGGTAACTCCGTAACGGCATGACACAGCCAGGATTCAATACGTTTAACGATCGATTGGATCTAGTCCCTTCCTCCGGCATTCGCTTGTTTTTTGACTTGGTATTAACGATGGAGGATGTTATTTCCTTGGGGGTTGGTGAACCGGATTTTGCCACGCCGTGGGGGATTTGCAATTCGGCTATTTTAAGCATTGAGCAAGGCGAAACGCATTACACCGCCAATCAAGGTATTTTGCCACTTCGCGAGGCTATTTCAACGCTTATTCAAGACTATTCAGGGGTTCGCTACTGCCCGGACAACGAAATTATTGTAACCGTAGGGGCTTCAGAGGCGATTGATATTGCCTTGCGAGCGGTTATTAATCCGGGTGACAGCGTGGTGATTCCAGAGCCCACCTATATCTCCTATTCCCCGTTGGCGACATTAGCCGGGGCCACGGTGATTCCCGTGAATACCGGTGAGACCCAGTTTGTGCCAACCTTGGCGGCAATTCAAGCTGCGGTGACGGATACAACAAAATTGATTATGCTATGCTCTCCCTCCAATCCCACAGGGGCCGTAATTCCGCCGGAAACCTTAGCGGCGATTGGGCAATTCGCTTATGAGCGTGGCATTTGGGTATTGGTGGATGAGATTTATTATGATTTGGTGTACGACGTACCCGTTCAGTCTTTTTTATCCACATATCCAAATGCCAAAACCAATACCATTTATGTGGGTGGGGTGTCTAAAAACTATGCCATGACGGGGTGGCGAATTGGCTACTTGTGTGGACCCAAAGCCTTTATTGAGCGGGCGCTCAAGATTCATCAATACACAGTGATGTGTGTGCCAACGGTGGGGCAGTATGCCGCCTTGGAAGCGATTCGCAATCATGCGGGTTCTGTTGCGTCCATGCGGGCGGATTATGACCAACGACGACGCTTATTTGTAGCCGGCCTTAATGACTTGGGATTGCCCACCGCAATGCCAGAAGGAGCCTTGTATTGTTTTGTGGATATTCGCTCAACGGGGTTATCTTCCGAAGCTTTTGCGGTTCAATTGCTAGAGACCCAACGGGTAGCCGTAGTCCCAGGGGCGGTTTTCGGCCAGGGCGGGGAAGGGTATGTGCGCTGTTGCTACGCCGTGGCTATGGCTGACTTGAAAACGGCGTTGACACGGATTGAGACGTTTTTAAATAGCCGATAAATTTATAATTTTATCACAATAGCTCAGCGCTGCCGCATGATGCGACACGCTAATAGTTGTTTCATTGGTTAGTTTAGAAAAGACTTCGTTAATCAAATGCTGCTCAGTGTCTTTATCCAATGCGCTGGTGGCTTCGTCTAAAATTAACAGCTGAGGTTTGTGATACAAAGCCCGAGCTACACCAATGCGTTGCCGCTGCCCACCGCTGAGCCGGCACCCATTTTCGCCAATAATTGTATGAATGCCATCATGCGTATTAAAAAAATCATATAGCTTCACGGCGTGTAGTACCTCAACAATGCGTGTTTCATCATAGGGGTGCCCAAAGGCAATGTTATACCCAACGGTATCGTCAAACAGTGTCGTTTCTTGGGTAACATAGCCAATACTGGCCCGCCAATTGCGCATAGTCTCAGCGGTTAGGGCAATGCCATCAACATATACTTGCCCGGAATCGGGCGGAATAAGGCCACAAATAATATCCAACATGGTGCTTTTACCCGATCCGCTGCTGCCCATAATGCCAATGCTCGATTGGTAGGGGATTTCAATGGATTGTCTCTTTAAAATTTGTTTGGTCGGTGCGCTGGGATAGCTAAACGATACGGCATCCACATGAATCATGGATTTGAATTCGATCGATTTATTGCCCAATGGTTCAGCTTGAATGCTAAATGATTGGTATACAGCATTCAAACTAGGGGCTAAAAATAGGATTTGATTGTACGAGGATAGCATTCGGTTAAATGCGGGCATTAATCGGAAAAAGGCAAGTCCATAAACACTTAACAAGGGAATAATTTGAGCTAAATTGAGTTGGTTTAGTGTACTAACTACAATAAAGCTAAGCATAATAACAATGCCGCTGGCTTCCAAGATGCCACGGGGCAGTTGCCCGATAACGTTGGCTTTGATATTGGCTTGACTAAGCCCGTAGCTGCTGGCGTGAAAGTGTTGATTGAGCCATTGGGTATTCTTTAAACATTTAATTAATTTAAAGTTTTTAAATGTTTCGTGAATGGTTTTGTAAAATTGGTTGTGATTGTATTCACGGGATTGGGCGGCCTGGTTTGTTTTTTGACGAATAATACCCACTAAAATGACGCAAACAAGTCCCGCATATAGACTAATGACGAGTGTTGCTTGCCAATTAATAAACAGTAAAAACCCGTAAATAAATAGGGTTGTAATGCCTTCAGTAAGCAGGATTAAACTGGAATAAATGAGTCGAGATAGTTGATCGGACTCAGTAATAATTGTTCGAGATAATTGCCCCGAATGATGGGCCTGATAACTGAGGTAGGGGAGTTGCAGGTAATGATCAAATAACCGATAAGCTAAACTGTGAAATCGGCCTTGGACAAATTTGCTGATTGCGTAGGTGTAATGTAGTGTCATACCGGCTCGACCCATATAAAATAAAATAAGGCCCAGCCCCATTGCGACAATTGTTGTGCTGGGCGATGGGCGCCCGAAGCTAATGTGCAACGCATTAAATACCGCATGCGTATGCACAATTTCAAACTGGTTTACGAGGCTTAAAAAGGGAATGATAAGCCCAACGCCGATTGTTTCAATGCCACTGTACAGAACTGTATAGGCGAATAAAGCAAAAAAG
>JAQCBC010000078.1 GCA_027621615.1 bacterium | reverse complement strand
TCAGAATTTTGGATCAAAAATGGAGCGGGTTACTGAGTAATCAGTAAGCTTCAATCGCACATATCGATCTCAGTCAAATAAATTTTGGTACACTATATAACCATGACATCACTATTAATCGTTGACGGGTTTTCGCTGGTGTTTCGAGCTTTTTACGGCATCCCCGACACGATGGTATCCCCCAAAGGCGAGCCCACCAACGCCTTGTATGGCTTCGTGACGCAATTAATGCGGGCCATCGCCACCGTAAAGCCCACCCACGTATGCATTTGTATAGACTCTCCGGGCCCGAGCTTCCGGACGGAGCGATACCCCCAATACAAAGCCAATCGCAGTGAGCCGCCTGATTTATTGCGGCGTCAGTTGGCGGTGTTTGAAGAAACGCTCGTGGGCATGGGGTTGGCGGTATGGCGACAGTCCGGCATGGAGGCAGATGACTTGATTGGGTCTTTGGCCAAACAGGTGGCTGCTGAGTCCGGGCGGGTGTTTATTTTGAGTAGTGATATGGATTTGTTACAGTTAGTCGATGCCCAGGTGCAGGTGGTGATGCCGGTAAAGCGGGAATTAATTATGATGGATGCCGATTCGGTTATGGCCAAATATGGTATCCGTCCAGACCAAATTGTAGACTATAAAGCGTTGCGTGGCGATGCGTCGGATAACATTCCAGGCGTGGCCGGTATTGGGGATAAAACCGCCGTGAAATTACTGACTCAGTACGGAAATTTGGCGGAAATTTACGCCCAGTTGGACGGGGTTCAGACGGCGTCGGTACAAAAAAAATTGCGAGAGGGCCACGACAGCGCCATCGTGTCCCAGGGATTGGCTACCATTCGGACGGATTGCGCGCCCTTGGCCACGGATGCGTACCAATATGCACCCGATGCTGATGCCATGCGCCATGTGTTTGAAGCGTTGGGGTTTGAGTCGTTATTGAGTCGGTATGGGTTGAATGTGCCGGAGGCAGCACCCGTGGCCGATGCACCCGATGGGACGTATCAGCGGGTGAATACGGTTGATGCCTTGGCGGCGTGGTTGCCGGGGGTGGCCGAGGGACTAGCCGTGGCATTGGTAACCACTGGAATCGATCCAATGACGGCGGAGATTGTGGGTATTGCCATGGCTCCGTTGGCCCAGCCTAAAACGGCCGTGTATGTGGCGGGGGCTGAGTTTGACGCGATGATGGCGCAGGTAAAGCCAATATTGGAAGACCCAAGTGTACCTAAGGTGTGTCATCACGCCCAAGATGCATATCGCGTGCTTCGAGCCCAGGGCATTGCGTTAACCGGGTTGGTATTTGATACGATGGTTGCGGCCTTTTTGTTGGATTCCGCACAGTCTCTGGTGCTCACCGCCTTGGCTCAGGTGCATTTGAATGTGGCCATGGAAGCCGGTGATTCGGGTGGCTCAACGGGCCCGGTTTCCAATGTGCCAATGGCAGATCGAGTAATTAGCGCTTGTGCGGATGCCGATATGACGGCGCGCTTGTATCACATGTTTCGGCCTCAGTTGGTTCAGCGAGGCATGCAGGAATTGTTTGAAACGATTGAAATGCCGTTGATTTCGGTATTGGGGGATATGGCGCACACCGGTGTGCGGGTGGATGCGGCTATTTTAGCCCAGTTAAATGCAACGCTAGTGGCTGAAATGGACACGCTCACCCAGGTGATTCATGGCCATGCCGGAACGGTGTTTAACATTAATTCGACCCAGCAACTGGGTGGTATTTTATTTGACCAATTGGGGTTGCCGGTGATTAAAAAAAATAAAACGGGCCCATCCACAGACAACACCGTTTTGGTGGAGCTGGCGGGTAAGCACCCCATGATTGAGCCCATTATCCGGTATCGGATGTTGGATAAGCTGCAATCGACCTACGTCTCAGCATTGCCCAAGTTAATTCACCCAGCAACCGGACGCATTCATGCCCAGTTTCATCAGACCGTTGCCGTGACGGGTCGGTTATCATCCAGCAACCCCAATTTGCAAAACATTCCCATTCGGACCCCCGAAGGGGCGCAAATTCGAGGGGCATTTTGCCCCAGTAGCCCCAACCATCAGATTTTATCGGCAGATTATTCGCAGATTGAATTGCGGCTCTTGGCTCATTTTTGTGAAGACCCGGCCTTGATGGCAGCGTATCGGGCCAATGGGGATATTCATGCGCAAACGGCCAGTCAGCTGTTTCAAGTTCCGGTTGATTCCGTGACCAAAACACAGCGAAATATAGCCAAAACAGTCAATTTTGGCATTTTGTATGGCCAGTCGCCTTACGGGCTTTCCAAACAGCTTCAAATCAGCCGATCTGAGGCAAAACAGTTAGTCGATGCCTATTTTAATCAGTTTCCAGCCATTCGGGGATTTATTGATACCACAATTGAGCAGGCGCGTCAGGATGGTGGGGTTCGGACATTGTGGGGGCGTTGGCGGGCGTTGCCGGAGCTGGATAGTCGCAATGGGGCGCGACGCCAACATGCGGAACGAACGGCTGTGAACACACGCATTCAGGGCACGGCCGCAGATATTATGAAGCTGGCCATGATTGCAGTGCACGATGGGTTAAAGCTGTGTGAATCTCAATTAATTATTCAAGTGCACGATGAAGTGGTTGTGGATGTGCTGAAGGCGGAAGCTGCTGGGGTTACACAGCTGGTGGTGATGGCGATGCAGTCCGCAGCAGATTTGCGGGTGCCGTTGGTGGTGGATGTTGCCGTGGGAGATAATTGGCAGGCGTGCTAAGTTTTGCGTGTCTCGGGATTGTGGAATCAAAAACAATTTGGTAGAATTAGGCTGATTTCCAAAAGTAGTTAGTACTGAATCAAAAAAGGAGTTTAATCTCTGAACTTTTTTACTCGGGTTTCAATAAAAAATAAGGTCAGAAAGTTGTCAGTTCGCCCAGCTAGGCAGTTGAGTGGGTTTCTCTGTGTTTGGATGTTTCTTTTTGTGGTGCTTTTTTTAGGTACTGCGCGGGCACATGCAAACGTTGTTGAGGAGTTTGTGACAGGGATCCATGGCCAACAGATCGTTTTTGGATCTGATGGCTACCTATATGTTGCGGGGAGACAAGATAACAGGGTTTATCGCATTGATCCAGTTACAAGAGAAATAACGACTATAGCGGGTACTGGTATTCAAGGGCATAGCGGTGATGGGGGGCCTGCTACAGAAGCTAATCTAGTAAGCCCAGTTGGTATTGCGGTAGCTGATGATGGTTCTATTTACATATCATCAGAAACTTCTCATACAATTCGAAAAATTGATTCAAATGGAATCATTCAAACAATTGGTGGCAGTGCTGGTCTCAGAGGGTATAATTCGGAATCATTAATGCGTGATACTTTGTTTGCATCTCCGTATGGGTTGACACTGGATTCAACCGAAGAAAATTTATTGCAGATTGTGGCAACATGATTGTTCGAAAAGTGACGCTTGATAGTGGACAGATAACGACGGTGGCGGGTGTGCAAGGGCAAAGCGTTAGTAATTATAATGATAGTGGAGAAAATCTTGCAACGAATACAAATATAGCCTGTCCTTCACACGTGCAGTTTGATCAATTTGGAAACTTATACATTGTTTCATGGGATCAAAATCGAATATACAAGTTAGAGGGGAATACAATCATTAAAGTTGCTGGAAATGGGTCGGGTTGGAAATCCATAAGTGGGATGGGTGGACTGGCTGTTAATGCAGATAATGGAAGTCCGCTAGCTTCTGTTGTTGATGGATCAAACGATGTTTATATAGGAACATGGGCTAATCGAGTATTAAAAAAAGAATCTGAATCGGGGATTGTTGATTATTTTGCAGGTTCAGGTGTTAATGGTAGTAGTTTGGGCGATGGATCGTTACTTAATAGTCAGTTTGGATCTATTTATGGCATGGTGATTGACGATAATTCGCTATATCTTATGGATAATTCCAATAGTCGAATATTGAAAATTTCCGGGGACTTTACCCCTGCATCAGTAGTGAATCAAGCCCCGGAGTTTACCAATATAGCATCAACCGGCGTGAGCAATGGGTCTTTATACGAGTATAGTCCAACAGTATCGGATGCAGATGGGGATTCAACAAGTGTTACCGTTGTGCAAAAGCCGGGGTGGTTGAGTGAGGTGTATTCGTATATATATTCACTATTGCCAGAAGATAGTCGGTACTCAAACACAGCCTATTGGGATGTTGGGGTTGATTCTGCGATGAATGTGTATGTTACAGATTATAGTGGGATGAAGGTCAAGCGGTATCCCGCTTCGGGAGGAAGTCCAATTGAAATTCCTGTAGCAGAGAATCCGGCCGGTATTGTTATTTCGCCTGATGATGTTGTTTATGTAAGCACAATGGGCGGAACTGTTTATAAAATTGATGCTGGGGCAAATACAGCAACGCTGTACGCGACGTTATCTGGAAATACCTTGCGTCGCATAGCAATGGATTCAAGTGGCAATTTATATGTGACTAATTATGGAGACAAGCGTGTTGAAAAAGTGGATGCTCAAGGGAATGTAACAACCTATGCACAATTATCCACATATCCCCATGGGATAGCCATTGATGATTCGGATAGAGTTTATGTAGCGGATCGATTAGGCGGTATTTTAGAAATTTTATCAGATGGTACAGTAACTGAGCGCGTTCCTAAAGATTTTGTAGATGCTAATGGCAATAATCAATCCTTTGTTATGCCGCATGATATAGCCGTACATGGGGGTGCTCTTTACATGGTAGATTCACTAGCAGACACTTTTTATGCAATTAATACGGATACATGGAGTGTGTCAAGATGGGTTGGCCCTGGTG
>JAQCBC010000077.1 GCA_027621615.1 bacterium | reverse complement strand
TTAAATTAAAAATACGCGTAACAATCTCAGACGCTACCATTAGGTCCATTTAGATTTCCCGATTCCTACGCATAACACCCATTATTGATAACTAAGCAATAAGCCACGAATAATCAAATTCCAGCCATCAACCAAAATAAACAACAAAAATTTAAATGGCATGGAGACCATGGCCGGCGATAGCATAAACATCCCCAATGTTAATAATACATTTGAAATTAACAAATCGATTACGACAAAAGGCAAGTAGATTAAAAAGCCAATTTGAAAGGCTGATTTTAACTCAGAAATAATAAACGCTGGTATTAAGACATAAATTGGAACTTTTTCGCTAATGTTCAATTCCACGTTTGAAAAATCTAGAAACAACTCAATATCGGCCTCATTCGCTTGTTTCATCATAAATGCATGGAATGGTTCAGCACCTAATGCGAAGGCCTGCTTTTGGCTAATCTTTCCATTGTTATACGGCACAATCGCCGTTTCATATACTGTAGACAGTACCGGTGCCATAACATACGCTGTCATGAATAATGCCAAAATAACAATAACGGGATTGGGTGGAGACTGCGCCGTTCCCAGTGCCTGACGAATCAAGCTTAAGACAATAACAAATCTCAAGAAAGACGTGGTTACCATTAAAAATGCCGGAACAAATCCAATTGACGTCAAAATTAATAGCAAATTTACCGATGAGCTTAACGCATCGGTGTTAATCAGTGTATTGCCGGCATCAAACAACACATTAGCCGGCTCCGCCCATGAGGGCATCCCAAGCATCACCAATCCCAACACAATTAACTTAATCATAACGTATCCAACACCTGTATTGATTTTCCATTGATTCCTAAAAAATAATCATTTCCGCGTACCTTTACGATTAACAAAGTTGTATTATTAGCAATAATTAATTGGTCCACAATAGTCATGTCGCCGGCATATCGTTTATTCTGAAGCCACTTAATTAGTTGAATAGCCCCCATCAAAACAAAAACTAAAATTGCGAATAATACAATAAATTTTATGTAATATCCGCTAGTCATAAGCCCCCCTATTGGGTATTAATCAACTCAATAATACGAATAGCATATCGATAGTTAATCGATACAATTTCACATTTAGCAATCACTTGACCATTAACAACCACATCCAATGGGGCACCCAGTTCACGATCCAATTCTAAAATTTGACCTTCTCTCAATGCATACAGTTGGTTCAGATTAATCATTGTTTCACCCAATTCAACACGAACATCGACTGAAATTGAACCCAGTACCGATTGAGGTATTGCAACAGAATCACCACCCGAATCCGATGCTGACAAGTGGGCAATGTCTACCTGATCCAAATTGATTTTTTCAGAGTTTTCTAGCGCCGGATCGTCGGCTAAATCATCCACAGCGCCCTCGACAGGTTCAGGCTCATCTACAGGCTCGGAAATCGCTTCAATGAGGGGCTCTTCTTCATCTACCCTGGGTGGCGTATGGATTGAAAACGCAGACTCCATAACCGAATCTGTGCTATCATCCAATTCGCTATCGCTATCGACGTACAAATTTTCTGATACGACCTCTGGATCAGATTCAATCACTGAGTCCGATTCTATTTCATTCAAGTAACCATCATCTTTCATTCATTATCTCCTTCTATCATCACGGCTTTTAGCAATTGGTTGTAGTCTGGAATAACCCGTGATTTTGGTTTGTACTCAAACACCGTTTGTCCCACGCCCGCCGCATTGGACACATCGGCACAACTACGAATGGGCCCTCGTATTTTATCAGGGCCAAACAAGGACTCAACGGCAGCCATAACTTTGATAGTCTTTGCTTGACGCTGAGCATAAAAGGTTGGAACAACATGCTGAACTTGAATGAGCTGGTCAAACAGTCGATTCAGCAGTTTTACATTTTTAAGCAATTGTTTGGCCCCTACAACAGACATAAAATCCATTGAAATGGGAACCATTAAGTTTTGGGAAGCGATCATTGCATTTTGAGCCAGCAAGTCAAAGGAGGGTCCAGAGTCAATGAGAATATAATCATAACCATGGACTGTCTCAAGTCGATTGTGAAGAACAAATTCTCGATTTGGGAATCCAACCATTTGCATCGATGCTGGGAAGAGTCGCTCATCACTAGCGATAATATCCAAGCCATCACGAACTGGCGTAATACAGTCTGCCACCGGTTGCTTTCCCACTAACAACTCATAGGTCCCCGATGATGCCTTAACGCCCAACATGGCCTTCACGGACCCTTGCGGATCCATATCAACAACGAGCACACGCTGCCCATTTAACGCCAATCCCATAGCCAAGTGAACAACCAAAGACGTCTTTCCCATACCCCCTTTATAATTCATAATACCCAAACGCTTTGTCATGAATACCTCCTCGGCCTAGCTTGATTTACTATCTGCATCATCTTCCAACCAAAAACTGCTTTCCAAATCATTGTCGTTATCCTCATCATCGATCAACGACATCATGGAATTACTAGAATTACTAATACCATCCCATGAAAAGCTATCATCGGAGGGATTGCCTGTCTCGTCAGTAGCGCGTTCCGTGTTTTCTAAACTAAATGTATCTAAATTACTCGGTGCTGAATCCGCCTCATCATCATTTAAACTAGCATCGTAGTCTATCAAACCCTCAACGTCACGATCTGTTTCCGAGTCGTCTAACTGCGCTAAAGCAGCATCTCCTTTGGGCCCCGATGCATTCAATCCAAAATTGTTGGCTAATAATTTCAGTGCTAAGCTTTGATGCTTCTTGCCCAGAACAGCATCAAATCGTGTGGTTCCGATTTCCAGCGAAACAGGGTCGTCCAAGCGCGTAGGCAAAACAACAACATCGCCGACTTGCAACTGCATTAAGTCCGCCATATTCATGCGAGCATGCCCCAGAACACCTTTCATGCGAACAGATATTTTAGACATCGAATTAGCGCTTAGGGCCACAGATTCTTGGCTGATGGAATCTGGCACCGCATCTTTAGCAAACCGGAGTACTGTTTTAGAATCATAATATGTTCCAATCACGACTGGAGTGCCCCCGTCAATGGATACTGTCGCCATAAAAAAACATGATTTATAGTTATTTGTATCACCCGATGCAGGTGAAGAATCCCAATGGAATCCAGCTCGACCCGTTGATTGACCCCAAACCTTACCAAATGATTTCAAAAGCATATCCGTAAATATTTCAACGACTTTTTTTTCTCGTTTTGTCATAGATAACGACAAAATTGACTGCCCCACACAACCCAGCGCATAATGCACAAAACTATTTAAAAACGCATCAGACAGCACAATTGAAATACGCGCATTGTCTGACAACAAGGATAAATATTGAAACGTATGGGACTCGTATTGCAACAAATCAGCAGGCATCGCCTCAACAAAGGCAATGGATTGAATAGCAATTGGACAGCCCAATGAACGAGACATGATTTGAACTAAATCTTGAAAATAGTAATAATGTTGAAGGAGGCCGTTGCGAATAATCGATTGTGTCAAAAGGGGCGATTCGATTGGGGAATAAATATTCGCATCAACGTGTTCTTTTTTTAACTCTGTCCAATGAAACGGATAGTCTAAAACCAACCGATTACTATACAACTGCTTTTCTTTTAACGTCATTTAATTGCTCTGTTTACTTAACCTTAGGCTCAACAAAAAAACCGTTGTCAAGTGCGATAAAAAAGTATTGACCATCATGTATAGTGTACCAAACTTTACCTGATTTAACAACGTCTCCGTCCCAATAATGAATGCTCGAATTGACTTTAACAAACTGCTTTAAATCCGGCTGATTGATTGAGTTGGGGCTAAAACTCTGAAGCATCGCATCCATCTCATTGGGGTTGCCCCAATCGCTGGCAATCGGGCTAGCGCCCCCATCAAAAAAAGATCGGCCGCTATCGCCATCACTAACAATGCTGCTCATCAATGCCTCTTGCGCCTGAACCATAATTTGATTGGCTTGAAACTGCGAGTTTTGCATGGCTGGTGAGCGCTGGGTTGATGATTGCAACAACTGTTGTGGGGGCGATGCGGCATAAAATTCAACACGCCTATTTTTTCTACTGTCGCGCATGATGGCAAAATAGCGTCGATGCGCCCCCAATGGTTTTTTATAATCTTGGTACCGAATACCAACCACGCGATCGGATTTATACGCTTGATCAATAACATGCGCACTCAAATAATGAATCAAATTTTTTTCTTGAGCAAAAACACAGGAGAAACAAAAAATAAAAACAAAAAAAACATAAGCTTTCATGATTTTTTCAAATCTAGCTGTACGGATTTTCCTAGGCTTTTTTTTAGTTTTTTTTCTAATTCTAAGCGCGCACTTGAAAATGCGCTAAATAGCTCCGCTGATACCGTTACTGTTATGCCTAAGTGATGGGGATTATTGTAAAACGCAATTTCAATGGGCAACTGATGCGTCTGCTTTAATGAAACACGAATGCTCGTATCGACGTGTTGATAAAATTCAACACCGGATTGTTCTAAACGATGCAACAATGTTTGGGGGGTTGCCGGCGTGTTTAGCCAAGTCATTAACAAATTTAGAACCCCGTTGACCACAACTAACCCGTTTTCTTCCTGTAATGTTTGATCAAAACTGCCATCTGGCTGAGACGCCTGGCTTCCAAGGGTATTGCTAAAGGAATCTGACAGTGGTGCTGGAACCGTTGATGCCGTTGACATGACTTTATTTCCCTAAGTCAGCCGCTGATGAAATAAATAATTGAGACAATTTATCCGAGTATAGCCTTTTGTCAATATAAGCAGGTGACAAAGATAAGCGCTCTACCGCTTCATAGCCGCTATTTTGAACTGCGCTAAGGACTGTTCTGGGGCTGTCTAAACCAGGCTGA
>JAQCBC010000076.1 GCA_027621615.1 bacterium | reverse complement strand
CATCCACGTACTATATCACAAAATTTAATTATGCGAAAGGGATAATTGCCTTTCTATATTACGCTTTATGGTCTCTGGGATTTGGCTTAACCTTTCTTTTAAAGGCTGATTCAGACTATAAGTGTCTTGCTCTATAGTTGATACGATTTTTTTAGATAATTTTACCAAAGTAGGCATTTCGGAAAACAGCGCCGCACTAAAACCAGAACCTAGAACAATTAACTTATTTGATTGTACATCTGACATCATTTACAAATCTTTATCTTTGGCTTCAATATTAATAATAATATCGTAACGTGTAATGTTACACAATGAGACTGTCGCTAAACTGGTGCTTTAAATTGAATAATCATCAAAAATCTTAAAAACAAAGGGGGTGCGTGTATGGCTAAAAGCCACTTAACATTGTGAACAATACCTTAATCGATATGCGTTGAATAGCGCCTATAATCACTTTAAATAATGCGGTGATTACTATGTGGATTCATGAAGATCAAGACTGGCCAAACGTTACATGGGATGCAGAAACCTATGCATCGAAGCTGGCTGACATACGCCACCGCCCAACGTTCCCTTCGATACAATCGCTAGCGCGATCACTCAGGGAACGTTGGGCGATGGCGAGCTGTTTAATATAAGACAAAAAACGCAATTTTTGTCTGTTGTTTTATAAACATAGGACAAAAACCCCCATTTTCTTCCGACGTTATACCCCCTCAGTCAGTATTGCTGACTATCCTATGCTTCACTCAATAGCGTCATGAGATCGTTATTAATGTAATAACTTTCTCTGCCAATTTTATGCTTCGATACTAAATCAATCTCAATAAGTGCCTCAAGGTAGCGTGTTGATGTGCGATACGATACATTAAGCACCGCTTCTAATTGTTCAATTTTTGTATACGGGTGGCTGAATAAAAGGTTGAGTAAATCTTGGCTATAAATCTTAGGGCGTTGATCCCTTATTTTATGTTTATGTTGTTGCATCAAATGTTTAATTCCGGTTACTAATTGAATGGTTTGATGAGCGGTTTGGTAAACTCCTTCTAATATAAATTCAATCCACTCAAGCCACGCATCATCGGTTCTAACTTTTTGCAACAACCGGTAATAGTCCGCTTTGTTTTGATTGATGTATCGTGACAAATACAGCACCGGTGTATTTAGCAGACGCTTCTGAACCAAGTATAAGATATTAATAATACGTCCCGTGCGACCATTTCCATCATAAAACGGATGGATGCTCTCAAACTGATGATGAATAACGGCCATCTTAACGAGCGGATCCCAGTCACAGCGGTCATCATCATTAATAAATGTTTCCAGGTTGCCCATAAGCCGTTGAATAGTCGCCCCATGTTGTGGTGGCGTATACACTGTTTCTCCAGTACGTTCGTTTTTAAGCGCTGTACCAGGTAATTTTCGGAATCCAGCTTTATTTTCCTCAAGTTCCGCTTGAATTTCCAATATCAAATTATTGGTCAGCAATCCTTTTTCTTTAATCACCGCATAGCCATTACGCAATGCTACTGCATAGGCAAAAACTTCCTTAGTCGCAGGGCTAGCAAATTGCTTTGCAATCACATTGCTACGATATAGCTCATCATGCGTCGTAATAATATTTTCAATTGCAGAACTATCTTTCGCTTCTTGCAAAGAAAGCGTATTAATTAAAATAGCCTGGTTAGGAATGCTGGTAACAATACCTTTTAATTCCGCCAAAGCCTGGTGCGCTTTAGCGGCTAGTTTCAACACGGCTTTAGTCTCCAACTCAATGGTCAACGGTAACTCAGCAATTACATAATTCATATCCTAGTAGTATAAGTTATTTGTGTGTTGATGGTCGATAACAAATCAAAAACCGAACGCCGCCTAAACAAGGGTGCGGGATTACGTAAAGAACGGGTAGTCACTTGCTAATCAAGCCTAATTTTGGTATAATTTACACCCTATGGGTAAGCATCATGCAGTAAAATCGACGGTCTCGTGGTTGCACATCACATCCCTAATGTGTGTGTTCCATTGTGTTGTTACCCCCATGTTGATTGTATCAGCCCCGTTGTTTGGGCAATTTTTAGACAATCCAGTGCTAGAAATTGGTGCCTTACTGGGCTCCATACTGTGTGGTATGTTAGTTATTTATAAAGGGTATTGCACGCACAAGCGTCGGCATACGGTGTTGTTGTTCGCAGCCGGTGCGATTGTATGGGTTGCAAATAGTATTTTAGAGCATTACGGGGTTCCCGGGGAGCAAGTGTATTTGTTAATTGGCACTGCTATTGTGTTGTTGTCTTACTATATCAATCACAGATACTTGCGGTGTTGCTGTAAAGCTTAACGGTGATGATCCATATTCAGGATCTGACCTTTTCATACAAAAAAGATCCTGCCTTTTCAATCGCTATTCCTCATTGGCAGATTCAGCCTGGGGATCGGGTGCTCTTGCAGGGGCCCAGCGGATCTGGGAAATCAACGGTGTTGTCACTCATTGCCGGTTTGGCCAAGCCAGAATCTGGGGATGTGACTGTCGGGGGGCATGAGGTCTCAGGCCCGGGTCATTCGGATCAGTGGCGGGCGGATCATATGGGCATCGTGTTTCAGTTGTTTAACCTGATTGAGTACCTCAATGTTTTGGACAATATTACGCTTCCGCTGCAGTTATCCAAACTCCGGCGCGCCCAGGTTCAGGCAACCGGTGCAACGCCATTGGCTATGGCTCATCACTGGTGCGATCAATTGGGCATTCCCCCTGGGCTTCGGACACAGTGTGTGGGGTGCCTCAGTGTGGGGCAGCGTCAGCGGGTAGCGATTGCACGCGCCTTGATTGGTGAGCCAGCCGTTATTTTAGCCGATGAACCCACATCAGCCTTGGATTTAGCCAACACAGACCGCTTTATGGATACGCTTGAATCCGCGTGCCAAGGGGCCTATCAACCCACGGTGGTGTTTGTGTCGCATGATTCTGGGTTGGATCGCTATTTTACGCACACAACCACACTCAACGCCGGGGTGCTGGGAGGCTACGGTGTTATTTAATCTGGTTGTTGCTCGGATGCGGTACAACCCCGTGGTGTTTAGCGTATTGATTGGGGTTATTGGCATTAGTACGTGTTTGTGGGTGGGGGCTCAGAAAGTGGCGGATGGAGCCAAGCATCGGTTTACGCATAGTGTATCGGGCGTTGATTTGATTGTGGGGCCAAGGGCCAGTGAGAGTCAGCTGTTGTTGCATACGGTCTTTCGGTATGGCCAAGCTACCGCGACAGTATCGGCTAGCCGCTTGGATGCCATTGCGCAAGGGTCGGCGGTTGCCTGGTTGGTGCCAATTGTATTGGGGGATTCGTACCGTGGACACCCGGTTATGGGCACCACACCGGCGTATTTTGATCGGTATCAGTATGGCAATCAACAGGCCTTGACCTGGCAATCCGGACGGGTCATTCAAGCGCCCATGGATACAGTGTTGGGGGCGAATGTTGCCGATCGGCAAGGGCTTCGATTGGGTGACCCCTTGGTTATTGCGCATGGGATGTCGACACGGTCTCAGGCGCATCATCACGACCATGATTTTCGGGTTGTGGGGATTTTAAATCCCACAGGAACCCCGGTGGATGACACGGTGTATACGTCGCTAGCGGCCATGGATGCTGTGCATGGCGGCGCCCCGACCCGAACGGCCGCCTTTGTGGGGCTGCATAAAAAAGGGCATACGTTTCGGGTGCAGCGTCAAATTTTGCAGGGGGGTCCGGAACCCTTAATGGCCATTGTTCCTGGGATTGCGTTGCATAAGTTATGGCAACTCTTTCGGCCCATGCATCAAGCAGTGGCTTGGATTACCTATTTGATTGGGGGGCTTGCTGTGGTTCCGTTGGTGGTGGTCATTGGGTTGTCGGTGCAAAGCCGTCGGAAGGAAGTGGCTGTGTTGCGCGCGTTGGGTGCACGGCCGTGGCAAGTTTCGGCGTTGCTCATCATAGAAGCGGGGTGCGTGTCGGCAGCGGGCGTGGGTGTGGGATTGGTGGGGTGGTTGCTGGTGGCGAGTAGCCTTGGCCCGGTTATTGATGGGATGGTGGGTTTGCCAATTATGGGGGTGGGGGTATCCATTTTGGACGGCATATCGGCCAGTTGGCTGGTGCTTGTGGCCATGGTTGTGAGTGGTTTCCCCGCTATTCAACTGTATCGACATGCGGCCCAATCGGGGGTTCAATCTGTGTAATTATGAAGCATCAAAAATACAACCGCCGGTCAATTCGATTAAACGACTATGATTATTCGCAGGCAGGGGCATATTTTATCACCATTTGTACACAAAATCGTGACTATTTGTTTGGTAATATTGTGAATGGTGAAATGGTATTGAATGATGCGGGAAAAATGGTACAAACAATTTGGGAAGGTTTGGCCGATTATTACCGTCGTGTCAAATTGGATGCGTGGGTCATCATGCCAAATCATGTTCATGGAATTATCAACATCGTAGGGGCAGATTCCATATCTGCCCACGATTCCATAACGCCCCGGGATTCCATAACGCCCCGGGATTCCGAAAATTGGGCGGAAATGGATTCCGCCCATACAGATTCCGCCCATACAGATTCCACCCATACAGATTCCACCCATACAGATTTCGCCCATACGTATTTCGTATCGCCTCGGGATTCCATAACGCCCCGGGATTCCATATCGCCTCCATATCTGCCCTTCTGCCCGGCCCAAATCAAACAAAAAAAGGAGGAGCAAAATAAAAAATCAATTAGATCCGAATCGGGTATTCCAACGTGACAAATTGCGGCGTTGTTAATCAATCCGTGTAATGGGACGCGTCAGTTGGCTGGGTCAGTGGATCCAAATCGGGTGTTTTTTAAGTATGTTGTGGTGGGGGGGCGTTCAGGCAACCCCCACCGTAACGTGGTCGTTGCTAGCGACTCTGGATGAAACAAGCGCGTCAGTGCCTGCGCCGATACAGGCCGTGCAGGG
>JAQCBC010000075.1 GCA_027621615.1 bacterium | reverse complement strand
GCCTAAAGCAGTGGCAGCATCCGCAATGCCTTGAATCCCTTGTTGGATATCAAAAAATACATCGGGTTTTTCTGGATTGCCATAGTTCAAACAATCGGTCAATGCCACGGGGGATCCCCCCACAGCTACCACATTGCGTACCGCTTCAGCCACCGCCGCTGCACCGGATTGATACGGGTTCAATAGCCCGTAATGATTGCTATCAATGCTCACGGCCACCGCACTCAAACACCCCGGAATTGGGGCCGCAACCCCAGCACCAGCCTCACCCGGCGATACAATGGTATCCCCACGAACCCCGTGGTCAAACCGCCGATACACATACGATTTGGGCACCGCTGCCGTATGGGCGATTACCTGCTGAATGACCGATGCAAACGCATCCGGATCCAAGTTGGGAACGCGATCGACTTGCCCGGACGCCACGGTTCGATTGGCCGCAATACGCTCGACCAGCACATCCGTTGTAATAATTGAAATGGGCAGATCACACACCACCTGACCCTGATGCTCAACCACATAGCGTGGGGCTTGAACAACCTCGCCAATCACCACAGCTCCCGCCTGGGGATATGTATCTCCCATGGCATACGTATCATTGGCAATGGCCATGATGGCTGCAGTGTGCGTACGGGGAACCGCCAAACAAAATCGCTCCTGGGTTTCTGAACAGGCAATCACTTTGGGGTCTAACTGTGACACCGCTGTGTTCACCTGATCCAGAATAACCCGCGCCCCAAACCCCGAGGCACTCGTAATTTCAGACGTTGCACAGGCAATCCCCCCCGCACCCAAGTCTTTGCAGCCAACCGCAATGCCGGTATCCCGAACATAGGCCCAGATTGCATTCAACACGTTCACTAAGACTCGTTTTAAAAACGGATCATGGACTTGAACCGCCCCAATGTTGGTCGTCGCATCGGATTGATCCAACGTAACCGACGAAAATGTAGCCCCACCAAACCCGGTTGAATCGGTTGATTTGCCCAGTAAAATCAAGTCATACGGCTCTGTTTTAGCGGCTTCTGGCACATAACTATGAATAATCTGGTCCAACGCCACCAAGCCAACCGCCGCCACATTGACTAAGCAGTTGTCGTTGTAACTGGGGTGGTAGACCGTTTCACCAGCCAATACCGGAACCCCCAACGGATTGGCATAATCCCCAACACCTTGGACCACTTGGGTCGCAATGTGATCCGTGTGCCAGGTGCCTTGGCCAAAATGTAGGGAGTTCAAGACGCCAATAACATCAGCGCCCATGCAATACACATCCCGAACGACGCCCCCCACACCCGTTGCCGCGCCTTCAATGGGCAAGATTTGCGAGGGATGGTTGTGGGACTCATGAGACACCGCTAAACCATACTCCGTCCCATCATGCTCGGCAAACGCCACGATACCCGCATCTTCACCCACACCCACGACAACCGATTTCGCCCGCACCGGGAAACGCTTTAGCAATGGCCGTGTGCTCTTATACGAGCAATGCTCCGACCACATGACGTCAACAACGCACGCCTCAACATCGGTGGGCTCACGCCCCAACAACTGCGTTAATTGATAATAGTCTGACTGAGATAAACTCATGATGGCTGTTCCTGATTTCGTTTTAATACAAATAATGCGCGGGACACCGTCCCAAATCGATCGTGAATGGGCAAGACCGTGACAAAAAACGTCTCCTCCGCATGCTCCACCAGCAAATCGGTTGTTTTCTCTTCAGAATCTAGGGCCAAGTCCAGGGCTTTCACAATGTCTGCATGATGAATGTGCCGAGTAATCGTATCGCCGGTACCTTCCCCGGGAATTAAACGCAATATTTGCTCGGCTTGCGCATTGATATAACTCACGACCTTATCTTTATTCACCAAGACAACGCCTTCTTGAATGCTGTTGGACAATAGCTTGACCGTTTTAACTTCCAATGACACTCGCGCTGACTTTAAATGATCCAGGGATTTAAACATGCTAAAAATAGTTTGCAAATTCTCAAGCAAGCCTTTTCGCGTGATCGCTTGATAAAAATCAGGAAACAAATTAGCCAATCGGCGCTCAGCCATGGCTTTTTGACACGTCTCGTTAATAATACGGACCGTTTTTCTCTCTACATAATACCCAAACACACCTAAAGCAACCAAGGCCACTGCGGTTGCCCCCGCCATTGCCCATTGATGCGAGGTATACCAACCATGCTGGTAAACACTGTATACATGAGGCACACTGCTCAATAGAATCACGCTCAGTACCGATACAAACCACTTTAGACCCAACGTCATGCATCGGCTCCCAATTCCAATAACGTTTCGATTTTTTCATTGGTTCCCAACACAATTAAAATATCATCTTTTTGAATCGTATAGGTTGGATCTGGAATATCGGCCATATCTTCAATAAAGGAAACGTCTCCGTCATCATCAACCTCTATCTTTCGGGTTTTAATTCCAATAACATTGATCGCAAAGCGACGCCTCAGCTTTAATTCGGCCAAACTCTTCCCAACAAATTGACTGGGCACATGCATTTCCACAATCGAATGCCGATTGGAAATTTCAATGTATTTCACTGTTTCAGACGAAATCGACCGCGATAATTGCTTGCCCATCTCTTTGGCAATGTTGATAATATTCTTGATTTTCATGGATTCCAGAATACTTTCTTGCAATTCATCAATGGATCGCACATAGATATTTTTAATGTCAAATTTTTTCAGCAAGGCTGCCGTTAGTAAACTGGATTGCACATTGGACCCAATAGACACCACGGCCACATCCACATTATCAACATTCACCGACCGCATGGCAGACTCGTCTGTTGAATCTAAAATAACCGCCTGATTCACCCGATCTTTAACATCGTCAATGGCGGATTCTTGATTATCAATGCCAACGACATAAAACCCTTTTTGGGACAGCTCCACAGCCACCTGAATCCCAAACTCGCCCAAACCAACCACTGCAATTGTTTTCATACGACTGAAATATGCTCCTCAGGGTACATCACCGCTTCTGTCTTCCGGCGACCTGAAAACACCAACAAAAAACTTAATGCGCCCACACGACCAATCATCATAAGCACTATTATAAAGAATTTTCCCAAAAATGACAGGGATTCGGTTAATCCCATTGACAAGCCCGCTGTGCCAAACGCGGATACTACCTCAAATGTTATGGGCAGCCAATCGCCTGTTTGGGTCGAAATCAGCAGCGTCAAAAAAGACCCCACAATTAAAATGGACAGCATCGCAATCGATAACGCATACCGATAGGTTCGCAAGGACACACGTCGATAAAATAAATTCAAATGCTCATAGCCCCGAACCACCTGAACCAAATTGCCCAGCATCACAACCATGGTCGTAATCCGAATCCCCCCACCGGTGGATCCGGGCGCCGTTCCCACATACATCAACCCCATAATCAGCAATAAAATAGCCGGATGAAACAGGTTCATATCCAAGGTCGAAAACCCAGCCGTGCGTGCCGATATTGAATAAAAAAACGAATTCACCACTTGATCCGGAACCGCCAAGCCACCAAGAGCATGGTTGCGCTCCGCGATAAAAATCACACCAGCAGCGCCCACAATCAACCAAAAACTCGTCCACAAGACCAACTTGCTGTTGGGGGTTACCCGTGCCACGCGGCCAGGAACAAACTTGACTTTAATAACCTGCAACACGTTGTACAGCACGGGAAAACCCAACCCCCCCAAGGCCACCAATGTCGCAATAACAATCAACAAAAACCCATGGTCAACATACTGATAAAAATTATCCGAAAATAATGTGAACCCGGCATTGCAAAATGCGGAAACCGCATGAAAAACCCCATAAAACAAACTGTTTGAGAACCCATAGCCTTGGCCATACCAATGCAAAAATAGCAACAGGGCACCGATGCATTCTACCGCAATGGTCAACCCCACAATGGCTCGGATAATTTTAAGCACATTGGCTTGATTTTGATCGTCCACGCCCGACTGAAAAAACACCACTTGCTGCTGCGACAATTTTTTCTTCAGCAACAAGGCCACAAAGGCCGATAAGGACATAATACCCAATCCCCCCAATTGAATCATCAATAAAATAAATACCTGGCCAACGCGAGAAAATACGGTTGAAATATCGTTAACTACCAAGCCCGTCACGCACAAGGCCGACGTCGCTGTAAACAACGCATCACTATATGGAATGGGGGCCACAACCGCCATGGGCAACATTAACAGCCCCGAGCCAATGGCAATCATAACCACATACCCCAACACTAGAATTTGAATGGGTGTGGGCTGCCACCGTCTCATGCGCGTGTTTTTATACTATTTTTTGTGTAGCCGATCACAACGTCACCATGGTACCATATTAACACTGATGATTCGATTCATGCGACATGCGTATCAAGACTGGCAAACCCGCAAACAGGCATTGCCAAAACCCTGTGCCACGTTTGTGCATTACGCTGAGGTGTGTTTAGTATCGATATTACTGGTGCTGGGCATCCGTGATTGGCTCGTCCAATCCTCGAAAGTGGTATCCGGCTCTATGATTCCCACGTTGGCCATCCAGGATCGCATTATTGTTTTAAAATGGCCCCATCACTTTGCACCCATTAACCGTGGGGATGTTGTGCTCTTTAAATCCCCCCATGGGGATGGTAAAGAATTTGTAAAACGTGTGGTCGGTTTAGTCGGCGAACGGGTCAGCATCCGAAACGGTTTAGTTTACATTAATCAAAAACCCCTGCATTTTCCAGGCGTGCATATTCGAGCCGATGCCAGCAATCTAGCTGAAACGATAATACCCAAGAATCATTTTTTTATGCTCGGGGATAACCGGCGATATTCTCAAGATTCTCGGTACTGGGGAACCGTGCATCGGGATGCCATTATTGGGAATGCGTGGTTTATTTATTGGCCACCCCGTAGCGCCCAAATTGTATGGTAATTACTCTGAACGGACACCCGCACACCCTACCC
>JAQCBC010000074.1 GCA_027621615.1 bacterium | reverse complement strand
GTGTAAACTGTTGGCATTTTTATACTGAGGATCTGTATCGGGAAAATGAGTGCCAATATTACCCAAAGCCAATGCGCCCAAAATGGCATCCATAATGGCATGAGTCAAAACATCCGCATCACTATGCCCAGCTAAACCCTGAGAGTAAGGAACCGTGATTCCCCCTAAAATGAGGGGGCGGCCATCCTCAAACCGATGAATATCAATTCCAATTCCAATACGCAGCATTAGCCAATCGATTGAATCAACAATACAATGGCTAGGATGACAATGACTAAACTACTCAGTCCAGGCAAGGCCATCAACCAAGCGGTTTTTAATCCAGAGAGTCGATACTGATGCTGAATCACTTGATAGGCTTGAATGCCAATATAAATATGAATAATAGACGATACCCACGCCCACCCGGTCGGATGCATCAATTGAACGGGCAGATACAGGACCAATGGCCACGCAATCAGCGCCAAGGATGCGTATAGCGATTTTAATTTTGACCGATACCCCAAATACTGAGCCCAAAAGTCCAGGCTGGCACTAATAATAGCCAATGCAATCAACCAGCCCATGCATTCCAAGCCAACCCGCGATACCCACAGGCCCCAACTTGAAAACGGTTGGTGGGCTTGATGCGCCACACTAATCAGCACAGAAACATAAACCGCATGTCGCCAGGACAATTGAAAATCATGCTGGCGAATAAAACCAATCGGTGACTCCACAATGCTCATAATCATATGAACGGCTTGGCGCATACTAGTGGAGTTCAGGCAATTGTGGAAACACCCAGTGCATCGGGGATGAACCTGAGAATCGTAGCGACAGCTTATCAAACCAATCGGTAACGGATTGATCTCGAGCATAAACCAGCGGAGCGGATTCATCCAAACCCACAATGGATTTACTATGCGCAACGGCCATTTCAAAACTACCAATTGTATCAATCAAGCCATTGTCTAATGCCTGGCGGCCTGAAAATACTTGCCCCATTGCCAAAGCATTGACCTGTTCGGCTGTTAAATTGCGTCGTTGTTGCACATACTCTTTAAACTGGATATGCACATCGTCGATCAATTCTTGAACCAAATGTTCTTCTTCTTCGGTTGGGTCTCGCCAGCTGGATAATAAATCCTTGTATTTTCCGGATTTGTAAGTCCGGGTATCAATGCCATATTTATCCGGAACTTCCGTTAAATCCAACCCCTGCATGATCACCCCAATGCTCCCAACTAAACTACCGGAATTGGCAAAAATAGTATCGCCAGCCAAGGCCACCCAATAGCCACCCGATGCACATACATCGGCAACCGATACGGTTACGGGTATCGCGTTTTCAGACTTAAACGCCACAATGGCCGCATAAAGCTCCTGAGATGCCCCTACAGTACCGCCCGGGCTGTTTATGCGAACAACCAAACTTTTAATCGCCTTGTTTTTACGCAGTTGGTTTAAATTTTTAATGACATGATCCACGGTTTGTGAATAAAAGCTAGTGCTTGAATAGTTATATGAAATAGGACCATTAATTACAACAACGCCAACACTAGGGGTTGGTTTCCAGCTGGGTAGCTTCACGCTAGCCGTGGGCTCAGGCTGGAAATTTTGAAGACTTGAAACACCCAATGCAATTAAAAACAATAGAATTAAAGCATAAGAAACCCATGGACTTTTTTTCATTATTTATACTATATCACCGAATTGCATGCGTTTTCCAGTTTGTAATAACCAACCATAGGTACCAGAAAAGGCTTAAAGCGAAAATTAACAGTGCTGATATTAAATATAAACCCAATGCCCCATCAAACGGTTGGTACAGACCCTGTTTAAGCGTATGAATTGTGGCAAAAAATCCAGTAATCAGTGGAATAAATGGCAAATGTTTACGAATCACTAATTTTGTAATAACCAGCAAACTAACGCCCATTAACACAGCCATGACGACCCCATGCGCCAATGCGCTGGGTAACTGAGTCATGCCCAAAATGAATCCGGTAATAAAAATAACAAGCGGGCGAATACTCCAATGCCAATGAAACAAGCGAGACAATCGATCATAGACGTACAGTGTCATAAAAATAGTTAAGCTAATAATAATGTAATGCCGAATGGGGGATAGGATTGCTGATAAGGTAGTGAAATAGGTGTTAACAGCCGTATAATCTGAAAAAACCAGTGTGTTGGGTTGAATATAGTATGCAACTGAGAGTAAGCCAAGCGCAATAAACGCAACCCCGCCACACAATAAAACTCGGTGAGACAAACACATTTCTAATCGGCGAAATGATCCGTGATGAATAAACCCGGCAATAACCGATAAAACCATTGATTCAATCACAATAAAAGCGCCCGCTTTAACATTTAAAAGAACCAATTGATACGTCCACGATTTACCATCGATAACACGAAATAGCAACTCCGGGTAGTGGTTAACATGAAGAATGGTGTTCAGGCACAGCAGGCCAAAGAAAAAAACATAAAAAACGCGATAACTAAAATAATGATGCTGCCAACTATAAAGACTAAAAATAAACACAGCCAAAATAGCGCTGTAGTACACCAGTTTTAAAATGCCGAGGATTTGACTGCGAATCGATTGATTGGCTTTGGTTTTGTGCACCCATGCTTTTGGCATTTTTAAAAGCTGAAATGCATCCACACTGTAATTATTGGCTACATTTAAAATTAGCGATGCGCGATTAAACGGTTGGGGAACCTCGGTGTGATCCAGCATATACTGATAATATTGCGTATTATCTTTAATCTTGGTTGCCCGTTTGGCAACACCAAACGGGTGATTCTGATCATAATCAAACAATTGAATGGTTTGTTTAATTAACGCTGAATGATTAGTCGTTGAAAACGACTCTGGAACGACCATGCGCTTAAATCGAACCAATTCACCGTGACTTCCCAGTGTAATAGCATATAAATCTTGAACGCGATATTGAGCATTTACAATGCGAATGCGCCAATACGGAGCTACGGTATAGTGACCAAACTGTTGAGAATCTAGCTGGTTTTCCCATAAAAACGTATCCAGCATGGTGGGTTCTTGGCGAATGCTCATCAGCAATTTCCACTCAGGCTGCCAAGCAATTCCTTGAGACTTTAAGAGGGATTCAACCCGACTGGGCACCAACTCTCTGTCTAAGGTAAGCATTGGCGAATTGGCGGTAAAGGGCGTTAGCATAACCCAAGCGGCAATACCAATAAGGCTGCACACGCCAATGGCGTATAATTTCCCCTTTTTAAAATGGCTAAACGCTTCAATCGGGCGCAATTGCCGATAAATTGTTTTGGTGCTGGGCTCCCAGGCTTTGTTAAGTACAGCCTCCGTAATTGGTGAAAACCCCCCCTGCTTGAGCCGCATCGCAATGGCATACATAAACGGAGCCGCAGCACCCAAAAGAATAATGGCTTGATCAATAATCGTATGCTGCTCAATAACAGTAAATAATGGAAGCGCATAAACACTAATATTGTAAATGAACTGCGCAATGATAATGGGTAATAATCCGAAGCGTAAATACACACATCCCAAGAGCAACGCAGGAATAATAAGCTTAGTCAGATACAACGAGGCTGGAATGCTGGCCCCTGAGTACATGCCATGAAACGCCGCGTAAATAAATGCCTGTGCCAGTAGCGCAAACCCAATCCAAGCTGATTTAAATCCAAATCGTTTACCAAGCAACGCCGCTCCAGCCAATGGAATGGCGCGAAACAAACATTCTTTCCAGATACTATTACTCAGACTATGAACAACCGGGCTAACCCCCGGAAAATAGCTGCTCAACATGGATTGATGAGCGAATAAATTGGATGGTGTCCATCCCGAGACCAATGGGGCTAGCACATGATTGAATAAAATCATATAGCCGATTAAAAAAAAACCAAGCAAATACCCGCCAAGAATACGTCCAAATACAGACGGGCTACTAACCACCCGGGACGACAGCAATTGCCACAATTGAATTCGATTTTCAAACGCTTTGCGTGTTAAACTTTCGGCAACCATTAATGCCAGTGAAAATAAGATCAACCAAAACACCACAGACCCAACAAACTGTGTCCCCAATTCAATTAAAAATGTTGTCTGTGCAATTAATGGATTGTAGGTATGCAATCGTATGGGCATCAAATTCAAGTTGGATATTCCAACCAATGTGGCCAAAAGACTCCCTGCAATAATGGGTTTTTTCCAAATAAGATAGCCCCTCTTGATTAAAAAAGCAAGCCCAAAAAAACAACCAATAATACCGTAAAATATTCCAAAGCCGACACGGCCAATTAACGTGATTAATTGATGCGTTTTATTGGCGCGTTGGTATTGCGCTAAAAAAGAATCCGGAATAGCCAATCGATATTGGAAGCCGCTCACGGTATTATTTTTTAGACTCACCACGAGCTCGATTGTTTTAGTGTAGCCATTGGACGGCTGATCGTATTGATAGCGGCACATATAGCGAGACTTGGTTTGATCGCCACACCCGAGCCAACGCATTTGGCTTAAATTGACCCCCCACGTTTGTGTCAATTGCTTGGATACCGCATCAACACCCAGAGGCATTGCTTTTGTTAAGGGCTGGTCAGAACGACTGCGATCATCAAACCCATACAGCTCCCCATTGGCTCTTAAATAAATTCGAACATCCTGTTGAGTTTGTGAATTCAAGTGCCGGACTTCCCAAAAAAAGGGCTCATACGGTGTGTTTACAAGGCTATCGCCATGCACGCTGGCCTTGAAGTCCACATACTGTGTTTCTGCTTTATTGGAACGAAATACGGCCGTTTGTTGATACGTATTGGGGCCAATGCCCAGTGATTTAGCCAATTCATGCGCCTGATCCAAGGCCATGGATCGGTTCATACTAATGGGTGGCGTAATTTTGTTTACCATGGGTTGAGCCTTCATATATGTGAACGCAAGAGAAAGCATCGCTAAAAGAATCAAGGCGTCCCAAAATAGCTTGTTTCTAAATAATGTGCCGGTTTTTATACCCATAGTTATACCATAGTTATACCA
>JAQCBC010000073.1 GCA_027621615.1 bacterium | reverse complement strand
AAAATGTCAAATTAAAATTATACTATTTATATTTAATTAAATTACTTTAGGTGTTATTACAAACACAATATCGGTTTGATTATTTCTACTTACTTTATGCCGAAACAATCGACCCAGTATCGGAATTCGGCCTAAAAACGGAACTCGCTTGGTAACCACTTGCTGAGCATTATCCAATAATCCAGCCATAATCAATGTTTCATCGGGCTGCATCACAACCTGAGTATTCGCTTGTCGTTTCGCAATAATAGGCACTCGGCCACTTTGCATCGACTGCCAAAGTTTAACACTGGACATGCTTAAATCAATATTTAGCATTAACGGATTGTTCTCTGAAATTAGGGGGTGAATTGAAAACTCAAGACCCGTCTGAACATAATCAATGTGATTGATGGGTGTTTGACCATTGTATTGGACAGTTTCATAGGGAATTCGATCCCCGACATGAAACTCGGCGGTTTGATTGTGCACACCCACAATGCTGGGATTGGCAACTAGGGTCGCTGTCCCATTTTGAATGCTCGCTTGAATCAGCCCAGAAATCGAATCCGCCGGTACGATTTGATTGTCAGTATAATTATAGTTGACCTGAATACCATCCATTAGTGATGAAAAAATCGATTGATAGGTTTCAATATGTTGGGTGTTAATCTCAACAATCATCACATGAAACACAACCTGTTTGGGGGGCTGATCAATTTGATTAATTAACGCTTGGATACGATCGTGTTCATCCGGTGTTGCCTGGTACACAATCATCGTTTGAGCAGGATCCACCGATAGCGGGATATTCATTACTGCGTCAATAGCTCGCTGGACCACCCCCACATTGGCATAGGCAATATCCACGCGATAGGTCTGTTTGCGTTGACTGGGTAGAGGCTCCACAAACAATTCATGAAAATAGGTTGTGTTTGCGTGCCCAACACAGCCCAATATTAACCACAGAATGCCACTGTATCGGACTACACGGGTTCGCATGTTACGGTTGCCTCATAGCCGGATTGCGTTAACTCAATGCGAATCGATGGCTCAGGACATTGAGTGTGAATCTGGTTGAGCTGCTGATGGATCGCTTCCCATGTTTGAGCGTGCAAAAAAACAGACGGGTTCGTCTCTGACGATGCAAGCGATTGCAGCGCATTCAAAGCATGCTCCATCCGTAGTATTGAATCCCAAATGCCCCACTTAACCAGAGCTAAAATCAAGCATCCCCACCGAATATATCGGATTGCCACCGTCATAAACGGCCCGATACTTTTGCCCATTTTTTACCCTGCCGAGTCGCATACTGAATATGATCCGCATCGGATACAGTCAGCATTGCGTCGGAATGGGTTAACACGCCAATGACACTATAGCTAGCATCTGAATGAATGGCTAGGTAAGTGATGTCAATCGGCTCTGCATTCCAACGATCCACCCAGTTTTGATACGCAATTGGATAGGAATAGCCCCCCTGAATCTGCGACTCGAACACGCCACTAGTCGTGTGCACAAGCCACTGAGACCATCCCGCAAACAATGCGATGCCCAGCACAGCTATACTGGCTAAGACTCGCTTTAATTTTACACGAACCCAGTGTTGATTTGGCGAAAAAAAACACCATCCCAAGTATGTCCAAACAGACCACTGTTCGCATTTAAAAAAATGAGAGATCGCCAGCATTTTATGTGTGTTAAATTGGATTAAACCACCCACCCGTTTGGCATAATCACTGCCCACAAACACAACGCCATTGGATTGTGCCTCGCTATTGGCGGTTGTTGAATCCAATTGATTTAAATAGGCATACAAAGCGCACTTGTTGGCATTTTTACCCTGAGACACCCATTGATTATGAATTAAACTAGCCATTTGAGACCTTTACTTAACCATAAAAAATAATTAACGTCAATATAATTACTAAAATTATTTAATTTAAAATTTTTAGTCTTATTAAATACTAAATATCCATGGTATTATTTTTAGTATTATGAGTTTAAAATTCTGTTTATATATTCTTGGATTCAGCATCTCTGTATTGGGGCAGCCTCTATCATTGGATGCGTATTTGGCGCACATTGATCAGCATAGCGCTTATTTAAAAAGCACCCAGCAATCGCTTGAACAACATCGCGATCACGTAGAAACAGAACGCCGAAAATCAGGCTGGGTTGTCTCGGGCAAGTCATACTGGGATCAGCAAGACCCCAACCCACCCAATCGCTTATTTATGTCTCAATCCAGAACCACGCACACCGGCATAGCCACCCAACTAACCAAACCTATTTGGCAAACGGGCGGACAAATTGGCCTATCCCATGAATTGCGACGGATGGATCAATCCCAACCCCTCGTTTCTTTAGGCGGCTCCCAACAGCCTCTTCAACCCAATCCGTTGTACACCCGTTCGGCTGGTCTATCGTATCGGCAACCCCTGTTGCAAAATCGATGGGGCACGCAGTCTGAACGCCATTATAAATTGGCAAAAAATAACCAGCGCTATCAGGCCATTATCCAAGCTGAGTCCGAAGAATCCTTTCGATTGGAATACGTTTTACATTATTTAACATGGGCCCATTACTATACGATGACGACTATTATGCGCGACCGACTCGCTGTTGCCGTTGCCCTGTATACTGAAAATCAGGCCAAATATACCAACAACTTAATTGATACCTTAGACATCTTGCAATCCCAGCACTATTTAAACCAGCAACAAACCCATGACAGTCAGGCCCAATTATTGCTTGAAACGCATCAAAACAAGCTCAGTGCCGGACTCAATTACCCTGCAATACGGGTGAGCACGCCAACTCTAGACTTATATCAAATTCCCAATTTAAATACAGAACCTATGCCCCAGTCGCTTCGAATTGTGGATGCCCTCAAAACCCAACAAGCTGGCAATCACTTGATGTATGCCAGCATCATGGATCAAAAAAGGCCCCAGCTTGATCTTGTTGTGCAAGCCCAGTGGCATGACAGTATTAATGAACACAATCGCATAACCGACTACGGACTCATGGACAAACAAGTGGTTGTGCAATTTTCAACGCCATTGGGCCTGAAACCCGTTGCTGCTGAGCTGGATGCCCTCAAGCATGACACGCAACGCATTCAACACACCATTGATCATGAATTGAATCAACTCATGGCACACAAAGCGTTTTTGGAATCTGAGTACCGGCGCTTGCGTGTTCACTATGAATACCAAACAACGGCTGTTGCTTTACACACCCAAACCGTTAAAGAAGAAAATCGCTTGTATGAACAAGGCCGTCGCAACCTTACCTTTGTCTTGCAATCCCAAGATGCTGAGCATGCCGCTAAATTGGCCATGCTGGATACCGCCTATCAATTGCATTGCATTGTTGCTCAACACAATGCCCTATTGGATCGATTGCAATGAAACGGTTTTTCAATTACTTTATCCAAGACCCACTCATTGGCAAAGTGATTACGGGGTCATTGCTATTGCTGGGTATTTATGGATTTAATACCGTCCCCATTAATATTTGGCCAAGCGTTGCATTTGATGAATTGGTGATTAATACCTATCATCCAGGGTATTCCGCGAAAGATGTCGAATTGCGCATTACCAATAAAATTGAAGACAAACTGGCAACTATTTCGGGCATTCAATACTATGAGTCCAGCAGTTCTGAAGGACGGTCCATGATTAAAGTGGTCTTGGAAGAAAAGCTAAAAAACCCAAAAGAAGTCAAAGACAAATTGTATCGAGCTGTTGATAATGCCAAATTGCCTGCAGAGCTTGAAAACCGACCCAGCATTCAAGATATCAATAGCGATGAAATTCCCGTTTATACCCTTGGCATTATTGGCGGCACATCCTATGCCGATCAGTTTTATTATGCCAAGCAATTAAAAGACCAGCTGGAATCACTGCCCGGCATTAGTCAAGCCGTTGCAGTGGGTTCTTTCGAGGAAGAAGCTCAGGTTTTATTAAATTTGGAAGCAATGCGCATGTATCAATTATCCATGCACGATATTGAAGCAGCCTTTAAACGCCGGCACATTCGTGTATCCAGCGGCCCCATTGAGCGTCCGGATACCCAACAAGTTGTTTTAAATGCTGAGTTTGCCAATACATCAGCCCTAAACGACCTAATTATACGATCCAATTTTAACCAAAAAACCGTTTATTTGCGGGACGTTGCCACCGTGCGTATGGACTTTGAAAAACCAATTAGCTACACCCATATTAATGGCCAGCCCGGTATCTTATTGGATATCATAAAAAAAGAATCGGCTGAAATTTTACCGACGGTTAAATCTTTGCAGGCCTTTTTAGACCAACAAATTTTACCCAATAACTTATCCATTGTCTTGGTCAATGATATGTCGTACTTTTTAACGCGTCGATTGTCTGTTTTAGTATCCAACGGCCTGATTGGCATGGCCTTTGTTTTTGTTATTCTGAGTATTTTTTTGCGTGCCAATATAGCGATATGGGTAGCAGCGGGGCTTCCGGTTGCTGTGTCGGGCATTTTATTTTTGCTGCCAATCGCCGGTCAAAGCATTAATGTTGTATCGTTAATTGGCATTATTTTAGTCATTGGGATTATTGTGGATGATGGGATTATTGTTGCCGATAGCGTTGTTCAGCAATTAGAAGCCGGTCATGATAAAAAAACGGCCGCACTGTTGGGTATTCAAACTGTTTTTGCGCCAGTCATTACCACGTTGATCACTACATTTCTAGCCTTTCTACCCATGTTGTTTATGAGTGGTATCATGGGCAAATTTATTTTTTGTATTCCATTGGTTATTATTTTTGCCTTATTATTTAGCTTGATTGAGCTGTCAACAGCCCTACCCACACATTTGGCCAATACCAGTGATCGATTTAAAAAGCCGATACTCAGTATGGATCGTGCCCGAATAGCCTATCAGCGTGCCCTGCATGCCTGCTTAAACCGCTATAAACTCATGAGTGTTGTGTTTTTAGTCAGCATTCTGGGCTTGGGTATTATTTCAATACGCTATATAAAATTTGAGCTGTTTCCAAAAGCATCCGCTGAATCCTTTATTGTTAATATTAAATACCCAAAAGGCACATCCCTAAAAA
>JAQCBC010000072.1 GCA_027621615.1 bacterium | reverse complement strand
CTTAACCTGGCGACATCCGTCGGTATTGGTGTCTATGAAGCATTTAGACAAATTCGGTATACTTAGACATATGCGAATTGATCGGCAAATTCAAGCACGGTTTTCATCCCATGTGGGTGTACGACCCGATGCTTACAATAATCGTGTGGATGCGGCGGATAGCTTGCGTGGCCTGGATCTGTTTTTTCGGGAATCGGGGATTCCGTACTATTTAGTATTTGGCACGTTGTTGTCCTGTATTCGGGAACAGGGATTGTTTAGCTATGATCACGATATTGATATTGCCATTCATGCCCAGGATTTGGATCGGTTTCGGGCGGCACTGCCCCAGTGTCGGGCTCAGGGGTTTTATGTGAATGAGTTGGGGTATTCGGTGATTAAATTACGCAGTTTGCCGGCGGATTCTCATATTGATATTTGGATCATTGAGCCAGCGGCGTGGTACTGGAACGCCACGTGGCGGTTGGACCATGCGCTGTTTAAGCCCAACTACTTTTCGGGGCATCAGACGCGGCCCTGCTATGACTTTCACCCCCAGGTGCCCGATCAACCGGAACGCTTGGTGCAGGCGTGGTACGGCCCGCAGTGGGGGGTTAAGCAAACCGATGCGTTTGCGTTGTATCGGCCAATTTTATCGAGAATTTTTGCCTATCCCTTTATGACGGCAATTGTGCCATTTCGGTTTTCGCATGACCCGCGCAGTTGTCGGTGGCGGCCGTGGGTCCAACGGCTGAATGGGGGGCGTGTGCGGGTCGCCTCGGATTTTGAGTAACGACACATTGTCTAGGCAACGGGGTTCACGGTATACTAAATAGCCTATGATGGCAACAACACACACACGACTGGATTTTTTGCACAGGGTGGTTGAGGAGACGAATGATCGATTGCTGCATTATTTTAATACGCGGTCGTTTTCGGTCTCTCAAAAAGCCAACACTTCGCCAGTGACCCAAGCAGACGTTGAAATAGAAACCATGATTCGCAAGGTTGCCCGTGAGCAATTTCCGAATTTAAACATTGTGGGGGAAGAATGTGGGTCAGAAGCCCCTTCAGAGCCACAAAAATCGGGCCTCCGGCTTATTATTGACCCGATTGACGCAACGGCCAACTTTATTCGCGGTGTTCCCATATTTGGCACATTATTGGCCTTTGAAGAAAACGGGGTTATGACCGATGGGCTAATTTCGGCTCCGGCGATAGGCGCTACGTGGTGGGCATCTCGGGGGTCTGGGGCGTTTTACAATGGCCAGCGAATGCAGGTGTCGGCGATTGATTCGGTCTCAGAAGCCTGTGTGTTTCATGGGGCGTTGTATGGGTATGAGGCACAGGGGTTGCCGGAGAGCTTTCAGGCGTTTTTGGCCAAGACCAAGCGACAGCGGGGCTTTGGGGATTTTTATGCGCCCATGTTGGTAGCGATGGGGGCGGGTGAATGTTGCGTGGATGCCAATTTGCAGTGTTGGGATATGGCGCCAATACAAGTAATTTTAGAAGAAGCGGGCGGGCGGTTTTCAGATTTTTCGGGCAATGCCAGCGTGTACAGTCACCACATGGTCTGTTCCAATGGGCAGGTGCATGAGGCGTGTTTAGCGAGTTTGCGCCATGGCTAATGTGTCGTTGGGGATTGTGGGGTTGCCCAATGTGGGGAAATCAACCTTGTTTAATGCCTTGACGAAAGCCGGTGTGGATGCGGCCAACTACCCGTTTTGTACCATTGATCCGAATACGGGTGTGGTGCCTTTATACGATGAGCGTTTGTATCAATTGGCCAAGCTGTCTGGCAGCAAAAAAACAATAGCGGCAACCGTTGCGTTTACGGATATTGCTGGCTTGGTCAAGGGGGCATCTAAAGGCGAGGGGTTGGGCAATGCTTTCTTAACCAATATTCGGGATACGCAAGCGATTGTCCATATGGTTCGGTGTTTTGAAGACGACGATATTGCCCATGTGCATGGGCGGGTGGACCCGGTTGCGGATGTTGAGATTATTGAAACAGAGTTGTTGTTGGCGGATTTGGATACGGTTCAGCAGGCCATTGAAAAGCAGATGAAGAAGCAAAAGTCTGGCAAAGCGGAAGACAAAGCTCGGTTGGCGGCGTTGCAAGCCATTGAAGCTCCGCTCAGTGCGATGACCCCCTTGCGGCATGTATTGGATACGGTGGATGCAACGGTGATTCATACCTATGGGTTTTTAACAGCAAAGCGGATGATTTACGTGGCCAATGTGGGCGAACCCGATGTGGTGACGGGTAATGCGTACCAAGAGCAGCTTATTGCGCATGCGAAAAAAACAGGGGATCGCGTTGTGACCCTGTGTGCAGGATTGGAAAGTGAAGTGGCTGCGTTGGACTGGGCGGATCAGCAGGATTATTTGGCCGAGTTTGGGCTTCAGCAATCGGGTCTGATGCAATTGGCTCATGTGGGGTTTGAGTTATTGGGCTTGCAAACCTACCTAACCACAGGGCCTGAGGAGAGTCGAGCATGGGTGATTCCGGTGGGGTGTTTGGCGCCACAGGCAGCGGGTGTGATTCATACCGATTTTGAAAAAGGGTTTATTCGAGCCAATGTGATTCAATATACTGAACTGATTGATGCGGGTTCTTTAAAAAATGCCAAAGCCTTGGGTGTGTTGAGACAAGAGGGTAAAGAGTACATGATGCAAGATGGGGATGTGGTTGAGTTTTTATTCAATGTTTAAGCCATAGTGAAACAGTGGTTGAGTTGGTTCAGTGTGGGGTGGCTGGTTGGGATTGCTCAGTTAATTCCGGGTGTGAGTGGCAGCACGGTTGCGGTGGTGTTAAATCGGTACCAGCCGTTTATTCAAGCGGTGAATGGGGTAGTTGCGGCACCGTTTCGGTTTCGATTGTCCCATGGGGTTGTGGGCGTAACGGTTCTGGGCGCGGGTGCGAGTTTGGTTATCAATGCGGGGGTCATGGCGTGGTTGCTGGATCAGTACTCAGTGGGGGTATATGGGGTATTTTTAGTGTTGATTTTGCTTAGCGTTCCGGTTTTGTATCGAAAATGGACAGGGTATCGGTTGCCCCACTTGGTGGGTAGTGCGGTGTGTGGGTTTTTGCTGGGATGGTTGATGACGGCAGTATGCCCGCCCAGTTCGGATGCTGCGACTCAATTATCGGTAGTGGATAGTGTTTTATCTGGGTTTGTGGCTATGGGTACGATGGTTGTTCCGGGGATTAGTGGGTCCATGATGTTGGTGTTTATGGGTACGTACGATGCCATCGTTTTGGCGGTTGCTCAATTGAATGTTCGAGCCTTGATGGGTTTGGGCGTTGGGGCTGTTTGGGGTGGCTTGGTTATGGTTAAGCTGGTAGATTTTGTTTTGAAGCGATTCCCGTTGCTGTCGTATTGTGTCATTATGAGCTTGGTATTGGCGTCAGTACCGGTGCTTTGGGTGCATATTATTGTGTTGTAGGTTTACAGTATCTAATAACTATGATATAATCAAAATAGTTAGAAAATATTTAATAATTTAATAGACTTAAAGTTATTTTCAGAAGGGGGGAGATTAAGATTATGAAAGCTAGTTCAGTCATACCACGTATCTCTGCAGTCAGAGTAAGTGATCGTACATCGAGGGAGCAACTAAGGCCAGCAACAGTACTTCCAACTGAAAATACGGGTTTGGTGCAAGCCTTTCAACATGGAGAGGGTAGATCGATTTGGAAATTCTTTGTTAATAAAGGGTGGTTTTTTAAACAAGACAGGGGTACGGATGTGGTTTTGAACATTCCGAGTAAAACTTTGGAGCGATTACAACAGATGTTTTTTCAGGAAGACTTAACAGAAGAACAACAACGTAAATTTGGGTGTGTGCTGATGACAGTGGCGCAGCTTTATTTTGATAAAATATCAAATAATGAACCGCTAAATGACTATCTAAGTAGATGCCAATCAATTTCAAACTTGGTTGATTCATTTCAAACAGAATTATTAGAAGCTCAAACAGGAACAACAGGAAGTAAAATCTACAAATATTGGAATGGGTATATCCGCAGTCTTGAGGAGGGACAACGTAAAGTGGATGAGATGTATCGGCGAAAGTTTGAATTATGTGAAAAGTTTGGATTACATGATAAGTTAGCACCTTCTATCCAAAAATACATGTCCAGCAAGCATGATCTCGCGTGGAAATTGGGTATTCATGAAGGTAGCGAATATAATGAGTATAAGCTTAATCAAAAGATTAAAGAATTGGAAGATGCTGGGCATATTGGTCGTAAGATTGAGGCGATGAATGAGTATCAAAAAAAAGAATATTTGGTGTTGGGGGCCTTGCATGTGGTATATTTGCAGCAGAAGCAGAATCATGCGGTTCCAAAAATACCGGCGGATGCTGACAAATTGGCTGTTTTTAAAGAAAAGGCAATAGAAGACTTGAGAGAGTTAAAATTAGAATTGCATCGAGACCTTCAGGGTATTGCTAAACAGGTCATCACTAAACTAGAAGGCTCAGACAAGGGGTTTTCTAATTTTATTCAATTTGGCAGTTTGGCCGATAAGTTAACGAAGAAGCAGAAGCTGAAACGAAAAGTCAAAGATGGCTGTGTACTGACATTGAATGAGGCAATAACGGCACTTGAACGTGACAGCGAGGTAGGCAGTGTGTATGAGATTCAGTATGTGTTTGATGGCATGGGGGTGAGCATAGATAGTCAGGGCCCAATCTATACGTATTTATTTGGATTAAAACGAGAGGTGGATGCTGGTGCTTTCACGTCTTTTGTGGATCGTGTAAATAAACGGCTTGGAGGCTCAGACCCTATTGAATTCAAAGACTATTTAAATCTATTTAAAGGCCGAGAAGAAGAAGGGTTGTGGATGTTATCCCGGTTTATGGAACAGGGACAGGTTAATGATGAAGTTGCGAAAGCAATTATTGATCATTGGATTGCTGGGGTGTCTTTGCGTGAATCGGAAGCGGATCGGAGAAAGGTAATCGTGATGGCAGACGCACAAAATAGACTTGATCCTAATCGTTTATGCGATTTACTGGGTAATGAAGCAGAAGTTGTACGTGTATTGACGGAAGTTCCAATACGCGTTGGTGCTGGCGCTGCCCATTATGTGGTGGAATACGCTTCAATTCAACGTTTATCCAAGTATCTGGATAATCCGAATAATAA
>JAQCBC010000071.1 GCA_027621615.1 bacterium | reverse complement strand
GTTAAGCCGGCGGGGCTCGGGAGTGGGTGATCCGGACTGGGTCGGCATGCCCCCCATATACGGGCCCGGCTATGCATGGGCACACGGGGGTTGCCGTATGGAATAGGGGATCGGTTGGGGTTAGCCCATGGGCATGCGTGCTGGTTCGTACAGTCTGAGCGTCTAGGCCATCCGTTGCTGTTTGGGCTTGAATTGTTTTTTTGGCTAGCCAAATCCCGCCGTGACTGGGTCCAAACCCAGTACCGGAACAGACAATATCAGTCGCCGCATTGGCCACACGGGCAATGGTTGGAATTGGCAGGACGGGTGTCGTGCCGATTAAACCCAGGATTAAGCCCGCAGCAACCCAGCCACGCCAATGACGGAGGCGGCGGATCATCATGCTATAGTTTGGCGAGCTCTTTATCAGCTTCGCACGCGGCAATACTGTGAACGCCGCCATCCACGTGCAAGTTCTCACCGTTCACTGCTGTTGATAAATCAGACAGTAAATACAGACCCGATTTACCCACTTCTTCTAGGGTAATATTCCGGCGCATCGGGCTGCGCATTTCATTGATTTTTAATAGTAAGTCAAAGCCTTTAATGCCTTTTCCAGCCAATGTTTTAATCGGGCCTGCGGATAAGCTATTGACCCGAATTTGTTGGGGGCCCAACTCAGCGGCTAAGTACCGCACGCTAGATTCAAGTGCCGCTTTGGCCACACCCATGACGTTGTAATACGGAACGGATTTTTCACCCCCAATAAATGTTAGGGCTAAAATGGATCCGCCGTTGGGCATGAGTTTTTTCCCCCAACGGGCCATTGGCAACAGAGAGTAGGCACTGATGTCCAGCGCGAGCTTCCATCCATCGCGGGACGTATCGCTAAAACTATTCGCTAAGTCTTCGGCTTGTGCATAGGCGACGGAGTGAACAATGAAGTCCAGCTGGCCAATTTGGGATTCGTATGCTGAAAATACGGCGTCAATGGCTGCATCACTGGTGACATCGCATTCCATTAAGAATTTAGAATTAAAGGATTCGGCCACAGGCCGTACGCGTTTTTCCATCACGGGTCCGGCATAGGTTAAGGCCAATTCGGCGCCATGGTCGTGCAGTTCTTTGGCAATGCCATAGGCAATACTATGCTTATTGCCAACCCCGAAAATCAATCCTTTTTTCCCTTTCATTAGCGGTTCTGCCATGGTTTTTCACACTCCTTCAGTAGTTAATGTAATGTTTAGCTTTCAATTATACCGTTAATTGGAAATAATCGTCTACTGGTTGGGGGTGTATTTTGCTGCCAATTCAGATAATTCATCGGCTGTATTGACTCCCATAGCCTCGGTGGGGTCGTCGGTGCACACGCTGGATACAATCCTGTGATGGGTGTGTAAATTACCAATCACATCGGTCAAGTAATATTCGCCTTGGGCATTGGCACAGGTGAGCGTTTGAATGCTATCCACCAACGCGGTACGATTAAACACATAAATACCCGCATTAATTTCGGTGATGGCCAATTGCTCTGGGCTGCAATCGTTGGCTTCTTGAATGCCAATCAGATCGCCAGACGCATTGCGAAGGATACGCCCATAGGCCCCGGGGTTGGGCAGTTGCGTGGTGAGCACGGTTGCATCGGCCGATGCTGTGTGATGGGTGTTTAGTAAGTTCAACAGCGTGCTGGATGAAATTAACGGGCAATCGCCAGGTAAAATAACGAGGGTGTGTTCATCCGGGGTCACGGTTGTGGTCAGGGCTTGTTGGACGGCGTGGCCGGTACCCAGCTGGTCGTGTTGAATGCTGTATTGAATGGAATAGTCTTGGGTAGCGCGTTGAACGGCGTCGGCTTGATAGCCCACGACGAGGTGGTAGCGATGGTCAGTGTCTGTGTTGAGGGAGTGTAGGGTGTCCAGAATGTGATGCAAGAGGGGTTTGCCATGCAATGGATGCAGGACTTTGGGCAAATCGCTGTTCATGCGGGAGCCTTTTCCGGCGGCCAATACAATAAAACTGGTTGTCATAGTAACTGTCAGTATACTAATAGTTTTTCAGTTTGTATATTTGTATAATAAGGAGCATGGTATTTCCGGCTATTAATCCCGTGGCGATTCAACTTGGCCCGGTGGCTATTTATTGGTATGGGGTGATGTATGTGTTGGGTATTGGGCTCAGTGCCTGGGTGTTGTATCGGCCGGTGACTCGGCAAATGCGATGGAACTTGGATCTGTATTTGTCATGGGTGACTGCGCTTATTGTGGGTATTGTTTTAGGGGGGCGATTGGGCTACGTTATTTTATACGATTGGGCCTATTATATGCGTGATCCGGTGGCAATCTTGCAAATTTGGACGGGGGGTATGAGCTTTCATGGGGGGGTGATAGGCGCGCTCGTAGCAACAGCCTGGATAGCCAAACGCGAACGGGTGCGGTGGCTTTGCTTGGTGGATTGGCTCGCTTTTGGTGGCGCGATAGGCGTTTTTTTTGGTCGCTTGGGCAATTTTATTAATGGTGAGTTGGTGGGGCGGGTGACAACGGTACCCTGGGGCCTTATTTTTCCGCATGTGGGTCCGGAGTTGCGGCATCCGTCGCAGTTGTATGAGGCAGGTTTGGAGGGCCTTGGTGTGGGGGTGTTTGTGTGGGTTGTGTATCGATTCTTTCGATTGAAACCGGGTCAATTGGCGGCCATATATTTGATGGCCTATAGCCTGGCTCGGTTTGTGTGTGAGTGGTTTCGTCAGCCGGATCCACAGTTGGGGTTTGTGTGGGGGGTGTTGTCGATGGGGCAGGTGTTGAGCCTTGTGGGTGTGGGTATTGGGGTGTTGGTATTTTATGGGTGTAGCCGTCGCGATGCCTAAGTGGGATCGTTACAGAACTTAGTCTAAAAAATGGTACAATAAAAATCAAATGACAGATTCTGTGCAAACAAAATTTTTTTCTGATAGTTTAGCTGCGAGCATTGCAGCCAAGCACTGTGTGAATCTTGAGGCGGTTGCTCGGGTTGCTGAGCAGGTGTTTCAGTGTTTGAAATTGGGGCATAAAGTGCTCTTGGCCGGCAATGGCGGGTCTGCGGCGGACGCCCAGCATATTGCGGCTGAATTTACGGGTCGGTTTTTAAAGGATCGTCAGCCATTACCGGCCATAGCCTTAACAACGGATACGTCAGCCATAACAGCCATTGGCAATGACTATGGATTTGATGCGGTGTTTTCCAGACAGATTCAAGCTTTGGGTCAGCCCGGTGATTTGTTTTTTGCCATCAGCACGAGCGGCAATTCGCCCAATTTGCTGGCAGCGATTGCGGCTGCGCAAACAGCGGGTGTCGGCACGGTTGGGGTAACCGGCAAAGACGGTGGTGCCATTCGACCTATGGTGGATCATAGCATTCATGTGGATCATCCCGATACCCCACGCATTCAGGAGACGCACATTATGGCGTTGCATATGATTTGTGAGTGGGTGGATTACCGCCTTGGCGTTGCGTAAAGCCTTATTTTTAGACCGGGATGGCACGTTGATTGAGGATGTGCCGTACAGCGAAGATCCGATGGCAATAACGCTTTTGCCCACGACGATTCCAGCACTCAAAAAAGCGAGCTTGTCTGGATATTTATGCATTATCGTCACCAATCAATCGGGCATTGCCCGAGGGTTGATGACCGAATCGGGGTTTTGGGCTCGGCAGCATCGACTCCTGGCCATGCTATTGGCCCAAGGGATTGAAATTGTGGATACCTTGTTCTGCCCGCATCACCCCACAGCGGGTGTGGTGCCGGGCTATTCGCAAGCGTGTGATTGTCGAAAGCCGAACCCGGGCATGTTGGTGACGGCTATTGAGCGGCATGGGATTGATCCAGCCAGCAGTTACATGGTGGGGGACAAGGTCAGCGATGTGGAAGCGGGTCAACGGGCGGGTGTTACGGGTATTTTAATCGAAGATAGGGCTGCGCATGCGGCGTGTCCACCGGGGACTCCGTATTATCCCAATATTGGGCAAGCGGTCGACGCCATTCTCGCATGATCGGGCTGGTGTCCAACGGGTATGGTGAAGATGCCATTGCGGCAGCCATGGCCCAGGCATGGGCGGGTCAAGCGGACGTTGTTGCGGTGGCCTTGGTGGGGGATGGCACGCACTATACCCGGGTGGGGGTGCGTCCATCGGCCACGTTTCCGGTGCTCCCCAGTGGTGGGTTTGTGCGTTCTTGGCGTCAATTGGTGGGGGATGTAAGCGCGGGCTTAATTGGCTTAGTGTTTCGGCAACGGGATGCCATTCGTCAGGCATTGGCTGGTGTGGATCAGGTGGTGGTTGTGGGGGATGTGTGGGCCTTGGTGGTCACGCGATGGGCCTTGGGTCGATCGGTATGGTTTTTGCCCACCGCCAAGAGTCATCGGTTTATGCGGCACAGTTGGTTGGAGTGTTGGCTCATGCGGCGGTGGTGTGAGCGGGTCTTTCCCCGAGACCCGGAAACGGCCGATGATTTACGTGCGGCGGGTGTTTCTGCGGCGTATGTGGGCAGCCCGGTGATGACGGTGTCTCCGCCGGTGGACACGGTACCGGTTGGGCCGCGCTACATTGGGATATTGCCGGGTTCTCGGGATGAAGCGTATGCCAATTTGGAAAAAATAATCGCACATTTAGCGGATTGTTTGGGGGAATATCAGGTGTTAATTGGGGCGCCGCCGCAATTGGATGCGCGTCGATTGCGTGCGATTGCCCCCCCATCGGCGGTGTGGACCCAAGATATCGCAACGGTGATTGAGCAGAGTGGCGTTGTGATTGGGATGGCGGGTACGGCCAATGAGCAGGCGGCGTTGTATGGGCGGACGGTGTTGGTGTTTCCGGGAACGGGTCCGCAAACAACAGCCAAACGGTTTCGGGAGCAGGCGCAGTTGATTGGGCCACGGATTCAGTGTGTGGCTGATGATGCGGCGGCGGTGTGTGCGGCCGTTGCACAGTATTGGGAGCTGCCAAGCCCGATTGATTGGTCGGTGAGTGGCTTGTTTGCCCAGCGCATTGTTTGTTATAATTCTCAGCCAGGAAAGTAGAATGATAGGGATGCATGAAACGGTAATTTGTTCGGAGTCGGCTAGCATCGGCGTGGGGCTTAGTATGGGTCCATTTGGCGTGATTCATGCGGAGGCTCGGATTGGGGACCGGTGTGTATTTGGGCAAAGTGTGATGATTGGCAGCCGGGTGGTTATTGGTCATGGGTGCAAGATTCAGAACAAT